>NZ_CALPCU010000012.1:0-71196 GCF_943193085.1 Vermiculatibacterium agrestimuris
CCCCCCCCCCCCCCCCCCCCCCCCCCCCCCCCCCCCCCCCCCCCCCCCCCCCCCCCCCCCCCCCCGCCTCCTGCTTTTCTGTTGTTTGATTCAGCTGTATTTTTGGAAATGGAACCCTTTCTCAGCGCTGGCCCTTGTCGTAGGGGATGCCCTCCGCCTTGGGAACTCTGGATTTCTTCGAGGTGAAGGACAAGACCACCAGAGTGATGATATAGGGCAGCATCCGGTAGAGGTGGGAGCTGATCCCCAAAGTGGCCAGCATGTAGACTCCATCGCCGTTGATGTCGATACTGGCATAGGAGGCGGCGATACACTTGAAAAGGCCGAACAGGAGGGCCGCGCCGGCGATGTTGCCCGGCTTCCAGTTACCGAAGATCATGACGGCCAGGGCCAGGAAGCCGAAGCCCGCCACATCGCCGGTGGAGGCGCAGTTGGCGGTAGTGAGGGCGTAGACAAAGCCGCCCATGCCCGCCAGGGCGCCGGAAATGGTGGTGCCGGCATAGCGCATCTTGTAGACGTTGATGCCCAGAGAATCGGCGGCCTGGGGATTCTCACCGCAGGAGCGCAGGCGCAGACCGAACCGGGTCTTATAGAGCAGGATGGACAGCACCACAAAGAGAATGATGCAGATGTAGGTGGCCAGATAGACCTGGTGGAGGAGGGTGTTGCCCAAAAAGCCCAGGTCGGCCTTCCGGTCGAAGCCCAAAGTGGTCTTCTTGATCATGAACCAGCTGGCGGCGTCGCCCTCCGCCATCTGGAGGGTGTTCTGGTTGGCAATGATCCGGATCAGGAAGAGGACCAGGGCGGGCGCCATCAGGTTCAGGGCGGTACCGCCGATGGTCTGATCGGCCCGCAGGTTCACCGAGGCGAAGCTGAGCAGCAGGGAGAAGACCGCGCCCAGCAGGGCCGCCACAGCCATGGCCAAAAGCTCCATACCCTGGAGCGCCATCCAGTTTTTGGCGGCAAAGGCGGCCTGGAACATTTCCGTGCCCTGCATCATACGCACGAAGAGAACACCCACGAAAGCGCCGAAGATCATGATACCTTCCAGCGCCAGGTTGATGATACCGCTGCGCTCGGCAAAGACGCCGGCCAGGGCCACGATCATCAGGGGAACAGCGTAGAGAAGGGTCTGTTGGATCAAGAATGTCATGCCTGCTCCCCTCCTTTCTCCTCAGCGGCGTCCGGCTCCGGCGGCGGCGTTTCCGCCGCGGGCTCCGGTTCCGGTTCTGCCGGCGGGGCGGGCTCCGCTGCGGGGGCGGCGGCCGCCTCAGCGGCCTTGTGCTTTTTCCTGCTGGTAAGGAACATCTTGATGACCAGGGAGAAGGCGGAGAGATAGACGATGACCGAGATGATCACGTCGGTAATGTACTCATTGTAGGCCGTCAGATTGGTCAGCTGCAGGCCCACGATGTTCAGCATGGACATGAAGATACCGGTGAAGATAACGGCGATGGGGTTATTGGCCGCCAGCAGGGCCACCGGGATGCCGTTGAAGCCGGTGGCGGGCAGCGCCTGGTAGGTGGACCAGAAAAATTCCGTGTTGCCGGACAGATAATAGAGGGACGCGCCCGCGCCGGACAGGGCGCCGGCGATGGCCATGCTCAGCACGATGTTCCGCTTGTCGTTGACGCCGGCGTACCGGGCGGCGTGGCGGTTGGCGCCGCAGGCCTTCAGCTCATAGCCCAGGGTAGTCTTGGTCATGAGGATGTAGACTAAGATGGCGATGAGGACGGCGATGAGGATACCGGCGTTGACCTGGGAGCCGGAGAAGAGCTTATCCAGGCCCAGCTTGGCGGTGGACACACCGTTGCCGTCCACATACGTCCAGGCCCCGTCCACCATGGTGCGGCCGTAGGCGGTCTTGTAGATGTAGCTGGTCTTGGTGTTCTCCACGGTGTTCTGGAACATCTTGTTGGCGTCGAAGAACCAGGTGACCAGGTTGGCGGCGATCCAGTTGGTCATGATACAGGCCAGCACCTCATTGATATTGAGGAAAGCCTTCACGATGCCGGGAATACAGCCCCAGAGCGCCCCGGCCAGGATGCCGCCCAGGAAGGCCAGCAGCCAGATCAGGGGGCTGGGCAGGGCCGTGCTGGGGATGCCCAGGGCAATGGCCAGGGTGGCCAGGGTGCCCATGAGGTACTGGCCCGGCGCGCCGATGTTGAACAGGCCGGTCTTAAAGGCCACCGACACCGAAAGTCCGGTGAGGATCAGGGGGGTGGCCCGGAAGAGCATATTGCCGATGCTCTGGGGATTAAAGCCCCAGGTGAGAACGCCGGATGCGTTGCGCCCGGTGCTGAAGATGCCGAAGAAGACCAGGCGGATGCCCTCCCAGGCGCTTCCAAGGCCCAGGTTGTCGCTGAACATGCCCACCACCAGGATGAGGATGCTGCCCACCAGAAGGCCGATGACGATGGAGAGCAGGGAGGCCACTACGGACTGGGCTCCCTCCTTCTGCAAAAGCGTGCCCCGTTCTTTCATGCTCCCTCACCCTCCTTCTTGCTCATATCCATCCGCTTGGCGCCCGCCATATAGAGGCCCAGCTCCTGCACGGTGGTCTGCTTGGGATCCAGCTCGCCCACGATCTCTCCCTCATACATCACCAGGATGCGGTCGGAAAGGCTCATGACCTCATCCAGCTCCAGGCTGATCAGGAGCACGGCCTTGCCCTTGTCCCGCTCGGAGACCAGCTGGCTGTGGATGTACTCAATGGCGCCCACGTCCAGGCCACGGGTGGGCTGGACGGCCACGATCAGGGGCTTTTCCCGATCCACTTCCCGGGCGATGATGGCCTTCTGCTGGTTGCCGCCGGACATGCTCCGGGCCCGGGTGATGGGCCCCTGGCCGGAACGGACATCGTACTGCTCAATGAGCTTCTCGGCGTACTCCCGCACCGCCTTCTGGTCGATAAAGCCCATGTGCTGGAACTGAGGCTCCCGGAAGCGCTGGAGCACCATGTTCTGCTCCAGGGTGAAGTCCAGCACCAGGCCGTGCTTGTGGCGATCCTCGGGAATGTGACTCATGTGCTCCCCCCGGCGGCGGATAGAGGCGTGGGAGATATCCTCGCCGCAGAGGGTGACGGTGCCGCCGGAGCTCTTCTCCAGGCCGGTCAGGCCATAGACCAGCTCGGTCTGGCCGTTGCCGTCGATGCCGGCGATGCAGAGGATCTCACCGGAGCGGGCCTGGAAGGAAACGTTGTTGACCGCGTTTTTCTTGTGGGCCTTGGAGGGGACGGTGAAGTCCTTCAGCTCCAGGATCGGCTCGCCGGGCTGGGCGGGGGTCTTGGTCACCTCCAGCTGCACCGGCCGGCCCACCATCATGTTGGACAGGGACTGCTTGTCGGTGTCCTTGGTGTCCACGGTGCCGATGTACTTGCCCTTGCGCAGAACGGTGACCCGGTCGGCCACCGCCATGATCTCGTTGAGCTTGTGGGAGATGAAGAGGATGCTCTTGCCCTCCTTGGCAAACTCCCGCATGGTGTCCATCAGCTCGTCGATCTCCTGGGGGGTGAGGACGGCGGTGGGCTCGTCGAAGATGAGGATCTCATTATCCCGGTAGAGCATCTTCAGGATCTCCACCCGCTGCTGCATGCCCACGGTGATGTCCTCCACCTTGGCGTCCAAGTCCACCTTCAGGCCATAGCGCTCAGAGATGGCCTCCACCTTTTTTCGGGCCTCCTTCTTCTGAAGAAAGCCCGCCTTGGTGGTCTCCGCGCCCAGAATGATGTTGTCCAGGACGGTGAAGACGTCAATGAGCTTGAAGTGCTGGTGCACCATGCCGATGCCCAGGGCGGTGGCGTCGTTGGGGTCGTTGATCTTGACCTCCTGGCCGTTTTTCTTGATCACGCCCTTCTCCGGCTGGTAGAGCCCGAACAGGACGCTCATCAGAGTGGATTTGCCCGCGCCGTTCTCCCCCAGCAGAGCGTGGATCTCCCCCCGCCGAAGCTGGAGGGTGATATCATCGTTTGCGATGATACCGGGGAACTCTTTGGTGATGTGGAGCATCTCAATGATGTTCTCAGCTTCCATAGTCCTCATCCCGCTTCCTGTCTAAAATATAAAAATCAGGCCGATATTTGTGCTTATACTTTAAACATTATAACGTAGAGACAGAAAAAAGACAAGCATTTCTCCCAAAAATGGCAGGAATACTACAGTAAAAAAACGGGAGGGACGCTTTCTGCGTCCCTCCCGTTTCAGAAACAGAAGGATCCAATTACAGGATGTTCAGCTTCAGGTTGGACCAATCCTGCTCCAGGCCGGTCTCGTAATCGGCGTCGATGGTCAGCTTGCCGGAAACGATGTCAGCGAACATAGCCTCGTAGTCGGACACGGAGAAATTCTCCATGCTCCAGGTGGCGGTGGGCAGGCCCACGGCGTCGTCCTTAGCGCCCAGAGAGGTGCCCTGGCCGCCGATCTCGGCGAAGGTGCCGTCATAGACCTTGGCCACAGCCCACTGCACGGCGCTGGACAGACCCTTCATAGCGGAGGTCACCACAGCGTCGGACTCGAAGGACTGATCCACGTCCACACCCACGACGAAGCCGTCGTTGGCGGAGGCGGCGGCAGCGATGGACTGGAACATGGAACCGCCGCAGGCGAAGATGACCTCAGTGCCAGTGGTGTACCAGCCGTTGGCCATGGTCTGCAGCTCGGGGGAGGCGGAGAAGGAGGCGCCGTACTCCCAGGAGTAGTTGATCTCAACGTTGACGCCCATCTCAGCGGCAGCGGCGTTGGCGCCCTGAACGAAGCCATAGCCGAAGCGGCAGCAAGCGGGGTTGGTGCCGCCACCGCCACCGGTGAAGCCCAGCTTCTCAAAGCCTTCCTTCACCACAGCGTAACCGGCCAGGTAGCCGCTCTGCTCCTCCTGGAAGGAGATGCCGGCCACGTTGTCCAGGCCGATGGGGTAACCGTCGATGAACACGAAGGGCACGTCGGAGAACTCTGTGGCGGCGCGGGTCAGAGCGGCCTCCTGCATGAAGCCGGCGCACACCACCACCTTGGCGCCGCCGTCCACGGCGGCCTTCATGGCGTCGTAGCGGTCGTCGTCAGTGGCCTGGTCGCCGTTGGCGGGCTGATAGTACTTGTAGCTCAGGCCGTTGGCGTCGGCGTACAGCTTCACGCCGTCATAAGTACCCTGGTTGAAGGACTTGTCCTTCAGCTGGCCCACGTCGGTGATGAAGGCCACCTCGTACTTGCCGTCAGCAGAGGTCATGTTGTCGGGGATGTCGTCGGCGCTCTTCTCGGCGGGCTCGGCGGCCTGGCTCTCGGCAGGCTCGGCGGCCTGGGACTGAGCGGGCTCGGCGGCCTTGCTCTCCTCAGGGGCGGGCGTGGTGGCCGCGCCGCCGCCGCAGGCGGCCAGGCTGAGCATCATGGAACCGGACAGGAGCAGCGCAAGGAGCTTACTGGTCTTGTTCATTTCAGTATACCTTCCTTTCATTTTTACCCAGAATTGTTTCCCTCTGGTTTTTGCAAACCTATTATAGCGGTTTCCGGCGAAAAAAGCAATCCATTCTTTACAAAAGTGTTACAGAATTTTTTGTGAAAAAGAAACAATAAAAAGGAGAGGGCGCAGGCGCGTCCTCTCCCTCCCTTTTCGATCGTTTTAATAGCCCTCGCCCTGCTGCCCCTTCGCCAGCTTCACGATGCGGCTGGTGCCCAGCCGGTCAGCGCCCAGGGTGATGAAGTCCTCCGCGTCCTGGAGGGAGGAAATCCCCCCCGCCGCCTTGATCTTCACGTTTGGCCCCACATGGGCCTTGAACAGCTTCACATCCTCCCGGGTGGCCCCGGCGGTGGAGAAGCCGGTGGAGGTCTTGATATAGTCCGCCCCGGATTCGGTGACGATCTCGCACATTTTGATCTTCTCTTCCTCGGTGAGCAGGCAGGTCTCCACAATGACCTTCAAAATGCGGCCGGAGCAGCTCTGCTTCACCGCCTTGATCTCCTCCAGGAGACGATCCCAGCGCCGGCTCTTCACCCAGCCGATGTTGATGACCATGTCGATCTCATCCGCCCCGTGGCGGATGGCGTTCTCGGTCTCGAAGACCTTCACGGCGGTGGTGGAGTAGCCGTTGGGAAAGCCGATGACGGTGCACACCTTCAGCTTGCCCGCCAGGTACTCGTCAGCCCGCTTCACAAAGGCGGGAGGGATGCAAACGCTGGCGCAGCCATATGCCACGCCGTCATCGCAGATCTCCTTGATCTGCTCCCAGGTGCACTCCTGCTTGAGCAGCGTGTGGTCACAGCGGCTCAGGATCTCGCGAAGCTCCATACTCTCTCTTCCTTTCTCGTAGGTGGTCGTTCTTATTCTATGCCTTTTGGGGGCAGCGGGTCATTTCAAAGCTCTACCAGCTCATATTCCCGGGTGCCCAGACCCAGCTTCTCGGCGTGGACGAGCCCCGCCTCCCAGTCGGTGTCCGGATGAGCCATGCGGAACACATCGTGGGTGTGGCCGGCCCCCTTCCCGGTATCCGCCGCGCTGCCGGGGATCACCGGCTGGCGGTTGGCCGCGTCCACACAGGCCTGATCCATGGCCACAGGGTCAAAGGAGGCGAACATGCCCACATCGGGAATGATGGGAATGTCGTTGCAGCTGTCGCAGTCGCACTCCGGGGACACGTCCACCAGCATATTGATGTGGAAGGAGGGCTTCCCCGCCAAAACGGCCTTAGTATACTCCGCGATCTTCTTGTTCATTACAGGCTTGGCCTCGTCCCACTTGGTCATGATGGCCCCCTTGGGGCAGTAGGCAATGCAGTAGCCGCAGCCCACGCAGTGCGCCTCGTCGATGACGGCCTTCCTATCCACCACATGAACGCCGTCGTTGGCGCAGTTTTTCACGCACATGCCGCAGCCGATGCACAGCTCCCGGTCGATCCTGGGCGTGCCGCTGCTGTGCATCTCCATCTTGCCCGCCTTGGAGCCGCAGCCCATGCCGATGTTCTTCAGCGCCCCGCCGAAGCCGGCGTTGATATGGCCCTTAAAATGGCTCAGGGAGATGATGATATCCGCCTCGGCAATGGCGGCGCCGATCTTGGCCTCCTTGACATACTCGCCGCCCTCTACGGGGATGGAGCGCTCGTCAGTGCCCCGCAGTCCGTCGCCGATAATGGTGTGCACACCGGTGGCCAGCGGGTTATAGCCGTTCATGTAGGCCGCGTCCAGATGGCCCAGGGCGTTGTTGCGGTAGCCCACATACAGGGTGTTGCAGTCACACAGGAAGGGCTTGCCGCCCCTGGCCTTGATGTGGTCGCACAGCACTCTGGCGTACTGCTGGCGGAGGAAGGCCATGTTGCCCACCTCGCCGAAGTGTACCTTTACCGCCACAAACTTGTCTTTGAAGTCGATCTGGTCGATGCCCGCCTTGACGATGAGGCGCTCAAACTTCTCCAGCAGGCTGTCGCCCATGGCCACATGCATATCGGTAAAATAAACCTTTGACCCTGCCATAATAGTTTTTCCTTTCTATATGTTGATATTCCAAGCAGCCTGGCCGCTCAGCGCGGGCCGCCGTCTCCTTTTCCCCGGCCGGCCTTGACCGTCAGAAGGACAAAACTCACCAGCAAAAGTCCGCTGCAGACCAGGCAGGCCCTCAGTCCCAGCACCTCATAGGCGGGCACACCCGACGCGGCCCCAACGATGAAGACGGCGATCACGCCGTAATAGTCCACGGCGTTCCGCCCCGCCTTCCTGTCCCTTCTCTGCCAGCAGTGGAACAGCTGCTCGGTGCCGCTTCGCAGGTCTCCGGTACACATGGTGGAGGCATAGGGATTCCCCTCCACCCGGCGGAAGCTCTCGATCTGCATGGCGCTGGTGAATGCCACCATGCAGTTGGCCAGCATATCCAGCTCCTTGGGCAGAAACGCCACTAAGGTCACCGCGGCGATCTCCATACCCAGGGTGGTCTGCCGCCAGCGCAGTCCACCCCGGCTCTCCAGCGCGGCCCGAATGGCCTCCGCGCCCCAGATCCCCAGGGCAAAGGACAGCACGGACACCAGGTAGGCCCCCGCCCGGGCATACTCCCCCTGGAGCAGACGGATCCCCAGAAGCACCATATTGCCGGTCTCCGCGTTGGCAAACACGCCGCCCCGGGCCAAATATGTATAGCCGTCCAGAAATCCTCCCGCCAGCGCCAGGAGCAGGCACAGAGAAAGGGCCTCCTCCGGCAGGCGCCGCTCTATCTGCTCAGAAGCCAAGGCCCAACCCGCCGGTGATGTTCTTCATAGAGCTTGCGGCGTCGCTGTCCGCGGCCCGCAGAGCCTCGTTGACCGCGGCCACCACCATGTCCTGGAGCATCTCCACATCCTCGGGATCCACAGCCTCGGGGTCGATGGTCACCGAGACCACCTCCCGCTGTCCGTTGACCTGGGCGCTGACTACGCCGCCGCCGGCTGCGGCGGTGTATACCTTGGCGGCAAGCTCCTCCTGCATCTTGGCCATGTCGGCCTGCATCTTCTGGACTTGCTTCATCATATTCATGTTCATTCCGCCGCCGCCCATACCAAAGCCGCCGCGGTTATATCCCTTTGCCATAGCCGATCTCTCCTTACTCTTCCGTAATGATCCCATCCAGCTCTCCGCCGAGAGCCAGCAGGTCGTCCAGCTTGTCGTGCTGACCCGCCGCCGGAGCCTTGGGCTCCGGGGCCGTGCCCACGGTGACCACCGTGCGGTAGGGGCCGCCGGGCAGGGTCTTGGCCGCCTCGGTCACCGCCGCCAGAATGCCCGGCTTGGAGATCATGCCCTTGATAAAGTCGTTTTGCGCCCACAAGGTGAGCAGAGGCCCGTCCACGGCTCCCTTCACCATGGACTTGTTGGACAGGAAGCTGTACTCGCCCATGGGCACCTTGCCCTTGAGCTTCACCACCAGCTCTGGCCAGAAATCGCCCAACCCGGCGCCGGAGCCCGTCTGAACGGGGCTCTCCGCCGCAGGCTCGGGCATGGCCGGGGGCGGGGCGGGCGCCGCCGCAGGGGGCGGGGCCGCGGGCTCCATCTCCTCCGGAGGAGGGGGCGGCTCCATGTCCCAGGGAGGTTCCTCCTCTTCCCTGGGCGGAGGCGGCGCGGGCCGCTCCGGAGGTCTGGAGACAGGGGCCGCCGCGGGCGCGGGCTGCGCCGGGGCTGGAGAGACAGCCGAAGGGACAAAGGCCCCTCCCGCCGCCAGCTCTTCCAGTTTGGTCAGCCGGGCGTTCAGCCCGGCGGCAGAATCATCTAAGGTCTCGTCGCACAGGCGGATAAGGCACAGCTCCGCGTCCACCCGCCGGTTGGCGCTGCGGCCCAGATCGGCGGCGACACTCTGGAGCTTGCCCAAAAGCTGGGCCAGTCTGGGTGTGGTGAGCCCCTCGGAAAGCCCCCGGAGGGTACCCTCGTCATAGCCGCCGGTGAGCAGCCCCCCACCGCCCTGGGGAGCGGTCTTGCGGATGAGCAGATCCCGGGTCAGGGCGGAAAGCTCGTTCAAAAGGCTCCCCACATCCTTGCCGGCGGCGTAGAGCCGATCCAGCCGCTGAAGGGCGGCTCCGGCGTCCCGCCGGGATATTTCATCCATTAGGGCGGCGGTCTCCACGTTCCCCGCCAGCCCCAGGGCGTCCAGGATCTCCTGCTCACCCAACTGTTTGCCGTCTGCGCCTACGGCGCACTGATCCAGCAGGCTCAAGGCGTCCCGCAGGCCGCCGTCGGCCAGCCGGGCCAAAAGGGCCGCTCCCTCATTTGTAAGGGGGATGCTCTCCTCCCCCGCCACCAGCTTCAGCCGCTGGGCGATGTCCAGGGGAGAGATGCGCTTGAAGGCAAACTGCTGGCACCGGGACTTGATGGTGGCCGGCACCTTATGAAGCTCGGTGGTGGCCAGAATGAACATCAGATGCTCCGGCGGCTCCTCCAGGATCTTCAGCAGGGCGTTGAAGGCCGGAGTGGAGAGCATATGCACCTCGTCCACGATGTACACCCGCTTGCGCACCGCCGCGGGGGAATAGACGGCCTCGTCCCGCAGGGCGCGCACCTGGTCTACGCCGTTGTTGGACGCGGCGTCCAACTCCAGCACATCCATCACCGCGCCGCTTTCAATACCGCGGCAGGCGTCGCACTCGTTGCAGGGGCTTCCATCCACCGGATGCTCGCAGTTCACTGCCCGGGCCAGGATCTTGGCGCAGGTGGTCTTCCCGGTGCCCCGGGTGCCGGTGAAAAGATAGGCATGGCTAAGCCGCCCCTCCCGCACCTGGCGCTTGAGGGTGTCGGTGATATGGCTCTGGCCCACCACGTCATCAAAGGTACGGGGTCGCCATTTCCGGTAAAGTGCCTGATACATAGGCTCTCACCTCCCAAAGAGGAATAAAGGGAAGAAGGTCAGCTCCTTCTTCCCTGTTTTCGGCCTGCGGCAAGACCGCGCACCGGCCTTTGAAAGTCGCGCTATGTCCGTTACCCCGGCAGCCGGCTCAGGAGCGGCGCCCCCGCGGCACACGCCCAGATCCGCTTAGTGCTGCTCGGTTCCCCGCCTGACACGGTTCACGGGTAGGCGTTGCGCGGGACCGATCCTTCATCGCTGCTTACCAGGGTCAGACGACACAGCGCGCTTCCGGGGGCCGGGATTCACCCCTGCTGTAGCGGATTGCAGGTACAGGGCACCGCTATCTCCCCAGTTAGCGCGGCCTTGCCCCGGGCCGAAGGAAGCCGGATCCACGGGCAGGCTGATACATACGGTATCATACAACATTTTGGGGGGATTATCAACTGAGAATTTGATTTTTTGAAAAAACACTTTACACCGGGCCAAATTGTTGTTATAATGTCATGGCGCAAACAAGAGAATACGGGCGGTTAGCTCAGCTGGGAGAGCGCAGCGTTCGCAACGCTGAGGTCGTGGGTTCGATCCCCATACCGTCCACCAAAGCAAGATAATCCGAACTTAACGCCAGTAGGCGGTGGGTTCGGATTTCTTGTTTATATCGGCAAAACGGCATAAGGAAACGGCCCCTATCAGGTTTGATGGGGGCCGTTCTGTACGAAGCACAAAATTACTTTAGCGGGATTTCAAATAAGCCAAAAAAGCCAAATCATCTTCCAATAAATCTTTTGTATCGTCAGTCTTTCCAGTATCAACGACTTTACAGAGCGCTAGTGCACGTTTATACGACATATGTTTTATGTAGTTCGAGAGCTTTGATTGCACTTGCGCAACAGGGAGATGTGTGATGATGTGAATGTAAACGTCATAGTTGTTGTCGTATGTTATGTATTTGGCTCCGTACTCCTCGCAATTGTCACTACGCCCCAAAATGTTAATTGCACACTCGGTACAGTCATTTTTATTTCCCGGCATTGGAGGGAATATCCCCAGTGAAATGGCGAAGAAGCTTCCGAACACTGTGTATCCGACCCTCACCCCTTGAGTTTCTATCGTTGAGTTAGGCCCCATTTTGATATGCGCGAGTTCATTTCTTTCTAGCAACACCTGGTATCCACCGGCTTCAAAAGGCTGAATGTTCATTTGCTGATACCTCCATTAAAATTTTGTGCTTTCTGTCCATGCTGAGCCTCCCACTCGGCAAACTCCCGCTTGCCCTCCTCGCTCTCGAAATATTCTTGAATGGCGGGGAGCAGACAACGAGCCAGAGCTTCAAGCTCTCTCTTGGGAATGCTGGGGCAAAAATCATTCGTAGGGTTCGCCATGTTGCGACCTCCTGACGGAGTGCGCCGCAAACTTTTGGTTCGGGCAAATATCGTTATATAGCGGGTGTAGAGACACCCAAAGTTTGTGATTTACAAAATTTCTTTTCAGCGGAGCGGCCTGCGGGCCGTCATTGGTGAGGGGAATAAGGAGGCGGCAAAGCCGCAGATTTAATTAAAGCCGTGACCTCGCCCGCCTGCCTCGTTTCGTCAAAAATCTATTCCGGCAACACCTCCTCTCCTTCTCGTTCCGCTCTTTGCGCCTCCTGCACCCAATCGGGAGCTGTTGGGTCTATGGGAAAGATGTATTCCAGCGCAGAGCCGTGATTGATAGGCGGGCCGTTCCTCCTATACTCTACAACATGGTGGATACGACGAAGAAACGCTTTCCAAGTTTCTGGCTCCTGTTCTTGCACCTTCGGAAATTGCTGTTTTAGATCGATATTGCTTATAATGTAGACTGTCTCATAGCAAGCCTGACGGGGAGCATATCTTGCCGGCAGCGCCAAAGGATAGCAGTCCAAATAATCTAACATATCCCCCACCATGAGCGAAGAACGAAATTCATCAAAACAGAGCACGGGCTGCTGGGCGTATCGGTCAAAGGGATGTTTGTAGTCCGTCACCCTGTAAACGTCGGCGTAACCATGTTCATCCATGACACCCCTGGTTTTGCCCGTGGCGGTGGGGCCAAAAATATATGTCACTTCCAAGGTACGCCGTTGATCCCGATACCGGGCCTCCAAGATATCCTGCCTGATTTTGTCCATACGAGATATATGGATTGCTAAATCGGGGTTAGAGGCCATGATCTCGGCGTTGGTCATGCCGTCCTCAATCTTGCAGTAAAGCTCGGCAATATCCGTCCTCGCCCCCTGTCCCGGCTCCTCTGGGAGCGGGCCGCTCTCCTCAAAAGTACCCTCTATAGAGGTATCCGCCTTTTCATCGTTGACCCATTTCCCCGTTTTGCTGATGTAATTCCGGTTTTCCTGGGCAGAACCTCGCACCTGTTCAAAATGGACTTCGGGGAATAGTTTTTTAAGACGGCTAAAACGAACTGGGGACTTTAGCATGATGAAGAAATGCGTGTGGAGCGTTTGGGTTTCAAGGCCGATTTCGTCAGCCAGGCACCAATAGAGCACGTGCAACTCCTGAAACTTCATTTTCATCTTTTCATGGTCTATATCATGTCGGGATTTATAATTTAATGTGCCCTGCCACTTCCTTGATTGAGTATCTTTTGTCACAACTGAACCTCCTTTGTTGGGGGTGCGGACAAAAATTGCCGCCCACCTGGTTTCGGTGAGCGGCAACAAAAAATCTGTGCGCACCTCACCCGCCACGCTAAACTTTGTTTAGGTGGTTGCTGTCGGTGTCTTTAGAGACACGTTCAGCGGCGTTTGAGATGACACAGAACTACAACAATCTGTTCAGCACTGTGATGGCAAGGGGGTTCCCTGCAAGGTCTCCTTTCCTTTTACATATTTACCTTACGCCATAAATATGAACGAAATTTAGACTATGTGTGAACAATCTGGAAATTTGCGAAACAATTTGAAGATTATTTGCTACAGGCTACAAAAGTAGCGGAAAGGGTAATACTAACCTTTCCGCTACGGCGGGCCGCTTTGCGGCTCCGCCGGGGGCCGGGCTTGTGGCTTGCGCCACCGCCCGGCCCCAGATCGTCAGCAGGTCATAGCCCGTAATATATCTTCTTTCATCCGGGCCATACCACGGGGGCCGATATAGGGGACTTGCACGGGAATTTGTCTGCCGCCCAGGAGCAAGTGACCGCCCCCAATTTCCGTGACCGGGAGAAATTCATCACGGGAGAAGCCGAGGACGGAAGCCGCCTCTTTTGATAGGTTCCCCAGCCCCAGGCAGCACGAATAGTTATCCCTCGCGCCCTGGTTCCACAGCTCGGCCTGGGCGCGCTGCACCGAGGTAAGACAGAAGAACCGCCTACTGCGGCCCATCATAAGCACGGTGGCTATTTTGGCCCGTATGCTCTCCGCTGTCTTTTTCTCGCTGTTCAGGAGCCAGGAGCCAAGCTCGTCTATCCATAGCCACCGCACCTTATGAGGGCCGCTGTCATCGTCTGAGGCAAGCTCCGCCTGGAGCAGATCATAGTATTCGTTCAATCCCGCTTCACAGTCTTGAAAACGCCAATAGCGACAATTCTTCCCGTGGCAGAATTTGAACGTGTCCACATCGTTCTTAAAATCCAGAATGTAGACCTCCGCCCCCGGAAGCTGGGAAATTTTGGCGGTGACAAGAAGGCTGGCTATGCTCTTGCCCGTTCCCGTACCTCCCTGGGTGATTAGGTGAGGGTACCTATCAAAATCCACGAGGACAGGCCGCTGGGCGGCTCCCCCGCAGGGGAGCCGTTCAGCGCAAAATACCACGGGCTTCATTCGCCGTAATCCGGGTCTGTGTAGGGAGCGGGCCGCTCCTGCTTCATCTGACGCTCCACCCGGGCGCGGCGGCGGGCGTTAATCATATCAACAGACTTCGCAGAAGTAAACACATAGTCGATCAGCACCCGGCTACCACAGTTCTTGACCCCCAAGACCTCCACCGGCGCACGGCCCCCGGCTTCGGGCGAAATGAGCATGGGGTAATCAGTGATATACTTCTGGGCGTAGTTTTGCAGTGTCCGCTGTAATGTGTCCTCCACTTCGGGGGTGATCTCGCCCTCAACCTCGACTTCGGCCTGCTGGATCGCAACATCATCTTTCATGTAAAAGCTGGCCCCATCGGTGGAGCGCACCTCAATGTCGTGGATGTTACGGGGACGAATAACGGGCGTGAATGACGAAATAGCGATAAGGACACGAAGCATAAAGCTAAGCGCAAACCCCTGCATATCCATAGCCTTCTGACGGGCAAGCTCTATATCCACATCGGTCACAGAGGCGGGAGCGGTGGCCTGCTTGGGCTGGCGGTTCTTCCACCAGATAACCACCGCAGCGATGATGAGGGCCAGACCGCCATACTTATTGAACAAGTCGGAGGCCGTACCGAGCAGGGTGGTCAAAAGAGCGTCCAGCAGGGGCAGGACGATGGTGCCAATGCTGAAAACGGCTGTGAGGATCGACACCCCCCGCAGGACGAGCAATCCGTAGTGGCAGATTTTTGCGTCACGGGCCGAGATGGTATTGTCCGCCTCGACCTGAGCCTTCAGCCAGCCAGCAAAGCGGTGGATAGCAAAGGTGACCAACGCCCACAGAGCGGCGAAGAAGAAATCGTGCGGTTGAAAGATATTCATGAAGTTACCTCCTTGTTAATTGTGGCCCCCGGCCCGGTGCCGAACCGGGGGCCGATTGTGGTTGTGTTTTACTGCTTGGCAGCGGAGCCGGGAGCGGTCACGGTAGACAGGCTGATGATGTTGCCCTGGCCGTCATACTCGACCAGGTAATCACCGGGGACAGTCATGGCCTCTAAGTCGAACAGGCCAGGGTCAACGGTCTTGACGATGGCCGCCTCACCAGTCACCCCCCGCTGGGGGCCGGTGTAGTGAAGCTCCCAGAAATCATAAGGGTTACCGTTTTTCTTGGATGTACCCTTACGGTGGTTCTTGCCGATGATGTGGACTTTCATTTTGAATTTGCTCCTTTCATTTTGGACGACAAAAGCCGCCCACCTGGTTGTTGGTGAAGCGGCTGGTATAGTCTCGGCGCGCCTCACCACGAATACCGAAGCTCTTTGTAGAGCATACGGCGGAGTTTGAGTGGTTTGGGCGCGCAGACGAAATATTAGTTTGTCGGCGTGAGATCATCGAAATGGGTCATCGAGATCATTGTGGTGTGGGCTTGCGGCTGCCCTCCTTTCTGACTATATGATACCATAACCGATATATCATGTCAAGACTTTTTGGAATATTTATATACTAGCATATTATTCTGTTTAGGAATATCAAAATTCAAAACATAGCGGGGGCATTTTCACCCCCGCTATGTTTAATGTTATGTCATACTTACTTTGAAATGACAGGCAGAACGATAATCTGGCCCTCGTAAATCAGATTGGCGTTCGCCAAGCGGTCACTGTTGCGCTCGAAAATGGCCTTATACTGGGCCATGCTGCCATACTCCGCCAGAGCGATCTTGCCCAGAGTGTCCCCGGCCTTGACAGTATAGAGCTTTTCCCCCTCGGCGCAGACAGGAGCGGGGATCAGGGTATCCTTACCCAGCTTTTCAGGCAGGGTAAGGATAGTCCCCTCCGTCAACTTTACGCTCTTATTGGCCTTCATCAGAGCGTAACGCTGGGCATTGGTGCCGTAGAAATTGGTGCAGATAATACTCCATGTGTCCCACTTCTTCACGGTGTAAGTACCGGGAGTGTCAGGGGTGACGGGCTGACTGGGCTCAGCGGGAGCGGTGGGCTGGCTGGGCTGCTCCGGCTCAACAGGCTGGCTGGGCTGGGTGGGCTGGGCCTCAGTGCCCCCCGTAGGATCGACAGCTCCAATGACGGTGCGACCAGAACTGCTGACTTTATGTTCGGACTTGATCTTCGCAAAATCACTCTCGCACATCCAGAAAACACCAAAAGACGCATCCATGAGGAAGTCTTCACCTTCTGCGGCGGGGCTTGCCGTAAATGTTTTGCCTTCAGTGTCGTTAGCCCCCATTCCACCGCCTGCAAATCCAAATGCAGGGATATAACTCAACCAGATGCCGTCTCCCCAGTGGTAATATTCTTCATTAAGCGCATTAAGCTCAAAATCCAGCGGTTCAATCTTTACCGTAGAGCCGTCCTCCACCACATGGATCGCCAGGACTGTATCCGCCTCGGAGACGCTGCCGTAGGCAATGGGGTCATACCTAGTTGGGACATACTCGGTACGTAACCAGCCGTTCATGATGACGCTTACCTTTCCAAGCTCACATTCGCCAGTATAGGTCTTTTCGGTGTCCTCCGCTGCAAATGCGGGGACGGTCAGGCCAAGACAGAGTACCAAGGCCAGTGCAAGGGATAAAATTCTTTTCTTCATGTGTGTTTTCCTCCTTATTTTTTTCTGCTGAAATTGAATTTTCAAACAGGCCCCTATATTATATATCGCTATGTTGATATTTGTCAACAACTCGCTATTAAATTTTTCGTCATTTGTGGATATAATTAAACAAAAGGCGAGGTGAGACAATGGGGCAGGATTTTCATATGGAGGAAGTGGGCCAGCGCATTATAGAGCGGCGTAAGCGGATGGGCCTGACCCAAGAAGCCCTTGCTGAACTCTGTGACACGACCACCCAATTTGTTTCTTATGCAGAAACAGGAAAACGAGCCATGCGCCCGGAAAACCTTTTGAAGTTGGCTGCCGCCTTGAATGTCAGTGCTGACTATTTACTGACCGGGGACATTGTTGATAAGGACTTGTTGATCCTTTCCGAGAAGCTACGCCGCCTTTCGCCGTCTCAGCTCCGCACGGTAGAAGCCATCATTGACGAGTGCAATATACTTTTCCAAAATACATAATCATACAGAGCAGACCCGGAAGCGGGCGGCATTGATTGAGCCGCTCACTTCCGGGCTTTTTGTTGTTCAGAGGGCGGCATGGTGTGAACCTTTGGGCTGGGTGGCCCGCCACGGTGGGGCGGCTGGGTGGGTGCCGATGGGTGAGCTTAAGGCGGGGCCAGCGGTTTGGTACGCTTCTCGCAATTCTCCCGAATTGCTGACGCTCTCATGCCTTGCGAGGCATAGGTTTGCGGCAATTCGTAGTTGACTTTTACTCTAAAATATGCTAAAATAGAATATAGAAAGGAGGATTAAATATGCCGACTATTGGAGAACGTATGAGGGAGCTACGAGAGGCGGCGGGCATGACCCAAACCGATGTTGCCAAGCTCTGCAAGAGCAATCAGGCCACCATAGCCAAGGTGGAAAATGGGAAAGCTCAACCCTCTGTGAAGTTGCTGATATGGTGGGCGGATTATTTTGACGTGTCCCTGGACTATATCTGCTGCCGCACGGACAAGCCCCAGGGAGCCACCTATAAGGCCCGACCCCAGGCAAAGGTGAACAACGACATGAAGCGGTTTATTGAAATGTGCTTTGACCCCAAATCCCCGGCAAGCAAGCAGTTAAAGAAAGCGTTAATGAACGTAGTGGAGGAGAACCAGGAATGAAAGCTGTGATATATGCCCGTTTTTCCTCTGACCGCCAGCGGGAGGAAAGCATAGAGGGCCAGCTTCGGGAGTGCAAGGAGTACGCCCAGCGGAACGGTATCACCATTCTGGGAAGCTATATTGACCGGGCCTTGTCCGCCAAGACCGACAACCGCCCCGAATTTCAGCGGATGATTAAGGAGAGTGCAAAGGGCCTTTTTGATGTTGTCCTGGTGTGGAAGTTAGACCGCTTCGCCCGGAACCGCTATGACAGCGCACACTATAAGGCCATCTTGAAGAAGAACGGCGTTAAGGTGGTATCGGCAACGGAGGCCATAGCGGAGGACAGCACGGGCATTTTGCTGGAAAGTATGCTGGAGGGCTACGCCGAATTTTACTCCGTGGAGCTATCCGAGAAGATACACCGGGGACAGAAAGAGAACGCCCTAAAGGGGCTGAATAACGGCGGCGGTATTCCCCTGGGCTATGTGCTGGGGAACGACCAGCGGCTACAAATTGACCCCCTCACCGCTCCTCTGGTGGTGGAGATATTTACCCGCTATGACGAGGGAGAGACAGTCCGGGCTATCGTGCAATCCCTCAATGAGCGGGGCTTGCAGACCCGGCGAAAAAGGCCGTTCAGCATGAACAGCTTTAACCGCATTTTGAAAAATCGAAAGTACATAGGCGAGTATCAATATCAAGATGTAACCATCCCCGGCGGCGTTCCCGCCATCGTCCCCCAAGACCTCTTTGAACGGGTACAGGCCAAGATGGAGCGCAACAAGCGTGCGCCAGCGGCAAGCAAGGCCGAGGAAGCCTATTTACTCACCACAAAGCTGTTTTGCGGCAAATGCGGGCGGCTGATGGTGGGCGAGAGCGGCACCAGCCACACGGGGAAGAAGCACTATTATTACAAGTGCGGAAGCTCCAAACGGAAAACAGGCTGTGACAAGAAAGCCGTGAAAAAGGACTGGATCGAAGATCTGGTGGTCAACCAGACCATGAGCGTGGTATTCAACGATAAAGCCCTGGATAAGCTGGCTGATACCCTGCTGGACTTCCAGCGGCGGGAGAATACCGACGTTCCCATTTTGAAGCGTCAGCTTGAAGAAACGGCCCAGGGCATTGAAAACCTTCTAAACGCCATTCAGCAAGGTATCTTGACCGCCTCCACCAAGGCCCGGTTGGAGCAGTTGGAGGAAACGAAAGCCCAGCTTGAAATCAGCATGGCCCAGGCCGAGCTAAAAAAGCCGCTTCTATCCAAGAAGCAGATACTTTTCTGGCTCCACCGCTTCCGGGGTATCGACACCAGCAAGCCAGACCAGCGGCAACGGCTGATTGACAGCTTCGTGAACGCCGTCTATGTGTACGATGATAAAATCGTTCTGACATTCAACTACCGGGACGGCACGGAAACCATTACCTTACAAGATATAGCGGGTTCGGATTTAGGCGGCACGCCTCCACCAAAACAAGATGATCCGAGCTTAACGCCAGCAGGCGGTGGGTTCGGATTTCTTGTTTATATCGGCAAAACCGCATAATAGAACCTGACTGCCAGAATTTTTTGCAAAAAGGGCTTGCCAACGGAAGAGAATTGTGCTAATATAATTAAGCCCTTACGGGGTATATGTTAAATATCCGGGTGTGGCGAAGTTTGGTATCGCGCTTGAATGGGGTTCAAGAGGCCGCTGGTTCGAATCCAGTCACTCGGACCAAGGGAGGAACAACTTAGTTGTTCCTCCCTTTTTTCTGTTGTGGCCGCGGCGCGGCTATATTCCCTTTCCATTGTGCTCATACTTGTCCCGGAGGTGTTTTTCATGGATCACTGCTGTCATCAAAATTGTTCCGGATGCTCCGGCTGTTCCGGGGGGCATAAGCCTTCGGAGGTCGTTCTTTCCCGCCCCCAGGCCGCCTTTCTCTCCCGCTTCGCCCAGGCCCCCTTCCTGCCCCTGTGCCGTTTCCTGATACGCTCCTCCCGGGAGGATGAGCTGGAAAGTGTGGGCCTGGACGCCGTTTTCATGGAGAACGGCGCCGACCTGGACGCCGTCCGCTCCACCGCCGCGCTCCTCAACCGCTTGGCGTCGCTCGGCCTCATCACGCTGGACTATGACCTTCCCCTTTCCAACTACGACTATACCGCCTATGAGACCGCTCCCCTCTTTGCCCGCTTTTGTGAGACCGTAGCCGAAGGCGCCCGGCGTCCCGGTTTCCTCTTCGATACCCCCGTGCTGGAAAAGGGCAGCATGGCTCTCACCGACCTGGGCCGGGCCGTCATGGAGCAGGTACTGGAGCTTCTCTGACCCCGCACCCTTTTCCCCTCCCGGCATAGACTGAGATTGGAAGGCACAACCTTCCCCCATTCTCATTCGGGAGGTAACCAACAATGCCTGAAAAGGTCATGCCCGGCCCCGTTTGCGATGCCGCCGGCATCCGCGAGGCTGTCTGTGTACACACCAGGAAGATCATGGACGCTTGTCGAGACAAGGATTGCATCGAGGATCTTCGCGTTTATCTCACCCAGAGCTCCCAGTGCGCTCTGGACCGGGCCAGCTGCGTGAAGGCTGGCAAGGCTGAGCTGCTGTACGTCTCCACCAATGTGGAGCCCATCTGCTTCAACCGTGGCTTTTATACCGTAGACGTGCGCTACTTCTACCGCGTCACCGCCGACGCCTTCGTGGGCGCTGCCCGGCCGGTGGAGGTCTGCGGCCTGGCCGTCTTTGACAAACGGGTCATCCTCTTTGGCAGCGAGGGCTGCTCCAAGTCCTTCTCCTCTGAGATGAGCCTGGACGCCCTGGATTGCCAGAACCTGCCCAGCGTCAACCAGCCCGTGGCCGTGGTGGAGGCGGTGATTTATGGGCAACGGTTCAAAACACAAGAAAACCCCTCTATAATCGTACGAGAGCGGAGGCCGACAATCGGCCCCCGCTCTTGTATTCCTACGCCCCGCAGGGCGTCAGAGCGTCAGCAATTCGTCAGAATTGCGATAGCGTACCAAACCACTGACCCCGCCTTATGCTCACCTGATGGCCTCCACCCAGCCGCCCCACCGTGGCGGGCCACCCTCTTAACGGCCTACACCACACCAACCTTTAAACAGCAAAAACACGGCCTACCAAATGGAGGCCGTGTCTATTCATCGTCAAATGCTGTTTCGTTCATTTCTGGAAAATCCAGCAACTCGGAAATAGTCATATCAAGCCCTGATGCCAACTTGTGCAGTGTCTTTAACTTTGGATTCTTTGTTTTGCCGGACATAAGGTTTTCAACGGTGCTTTGCGTAATGCCGCTTCGAGTCGCCAGCTTATTAACCGTTATTCCCTTTTGAGCGCATAAATCTTTTAACCGCTTTATGATAACATCGGAGTATGTCATGCTACAAGCTCCTATCCTCATTTCGTCTGCTTGTAGTATAGAGAATTAATCGGCACAAGGTTAACGGAGTGCCATTGACTTGCTGAAAAAATAATGGTAGGATATGGGCAAGGCGAAAATGTTTACCAACATATTTTTTGTCTAAAACGACAGCAAAGGAGAAAGCACACTATGAAAAAGCATATTCTGTCCCTCATTCTGGCTTTGGGTATATTGGTAACTGCTATGGCAGTTCCAGCTTCGGCGGCAGATAATGAATTTGACATTCGTGACGGTCTCTTACTCAAATACAACGGCTCTGGCGGTGACATTGTGATTCCTGACGATGTAACAGGCATCGCAGACAGCGCATTTGAGGGATGTGAAAACTTAACTTATATAACCATCCCAAGCAGTGTGCAGGCAATAGGGGAGGCAGCTTTTAGAGGTTGTAGAAGTCTTAAAACAATAATTATTCCAGAAGGAGTTACTACAATATGTGACCAAACATTTGATGGATGCTCCAGCTTGACCAGTGTAACAATTCCAAGTAGCGTAACCGAAATACAAGGCGGATCATCCTATAGTGGAGCTTTTATGGGCTGCATAAATCTGACAAGTATCTCACTACCTGATGGACTCACCTCTATTGAAGAAAATGCTTTTGGGGGCTGTACTGGTCTTACAAGTATAACGATCCCTGGGGGAGTAACCGCAATTCGGAGCGGTACATTTAGCGGCTGTAGTGGGCTTGAGCAAGTGTATATTCCAGAAGGTGTAACTTACATTGCTCAGCAGGCGTTTAAAGATTGCGTGAAATTAGATAATGTTGTTATACCAGATACTGTCACGAAAATTGGCGGTTCGGCATTTCAGGGGTGCAGCAGTCTTGAAAATGTAACCCTTCCGTCTTCGTTAACCGATATTGGCGACTATGCGTTTTACGAGACCCCATGGGCTGAGAAGAACCAAGAGGCCCAAGGCGATTTTAAAATTGTAGGTGGAAATCTTACCGCCTATTCTGGTACAAGTGAAAGCGTAAACATCCCCAAAGGTGTGACCCAAATCAGTCCATGGGCATTTCGGGATCACACGGAACTAAAATATGTCACGATTCCAGAAGGAGTCACCGTGATTGGACATAGTGCGTTTGAGGGATGTGAAAATCTCATCAGCGTAACGATACCTGACAGCGTAATCGCAATCGGACTGACTTCAGTTGCAAACCCACTTGGCACAAATGCTTTTTATTATTATGTTGGCGATTATACATATGGATTCTCACAGAAGCTCCCACCCCAATTGACCCTTCATGTGGGTGCTGGAAGCTATGCCGAAGAACATGCAAAAAAATATAACCTCCCGTATGTTCTAAATCTTCCAGAGGCTATCCCCAATCGTTCCACAGTCATAGTCGATGGAAAAGAAATCGCCTTTGACGCTTACACTATCAATGAAAACAATTATTTTAAGCTCCGCGATCTGGCGATGGGACTCACTGGAAGTTCAAAGCAATTTGAGGTCACCTGGGACGGTGCAAACAATGCAATTAACCTGGTTTCCGGACAGAGCTATACTGTGGTCGGTGGAGAACTGACCCCCGGTGATGGGACAAACAAAACCGCCGTGCAAAACAGCTCCATCATTTATTTAAATGGACAACCCATTCAATTGGCCGCTTATACCATTAATAATAACAACTATTTCAAACTTCGGGACGTGGGACAGACCTTTGGATTTGATGTGTCTTGGGACGGGAGTAATAATACAATCGTGGTTGATACAAACCATAGCTACACACCTGATTAAAAGTTATTCTGTAATTAAAAAATGAGCCGACATAGCATTTTGCTACTGTGTCGGCTCATTTTTTCATCCTATATCCTCGTCATTTTCTGGTGAGATACCCACATCTTCAAGCATCCGCCCATTAATTAATTTTTTCAATGGTATGAGGACGTAATCAGTTGCAGGTTCTTCTGCTTCCTTGGAATGGTCAAAGAGTTTTTCCTTTGTTTCCTTTGATATAGAGCCCGTCTCTCCTCGTTCTCTGATCTCCTTAAAGGCGGATTTTAGGGGCTCTGAAAGTTTTACCACAGAGATGGCATACTTTTCTCCCTTGATTGTTTCACGATGAATCTGGGGCTGTATATGATGTAGTACAAATTTCAAGCATTGTTCTCTATGGTTTTTTTCTTCATCATTTCCAAGTAAGTAATCAAGTGTAACATTGTTTGCTTTTGCAATCTCCTTAAGTGATGCCAAAGTCAATTCACCTTTGAAAGCAGCATACATCGTGTTTTTCGACACATGACATTTTTTAGCGAATTCATCAACACTCATAATTTTGTGGAATTCTTTTAACGATTTTATGCGTTTTCCAACTTCAACTCCAAACTTCATCGTCAATTCTCCTCCAAATCCTCCGTTTTTGATTTCCAAATTAAGAATATACCGCAGATTTTTACTTTTGTAAAGCAAATTGGGAGTGCCCTTATCCCTTTTTGGGGTTAAATGGTCTATGTATTACTTACATTTGGAGTGAACATCCAAGCTGTTTTTGGACAAGGCGACCTACCTATGATAATATCGAGCACAGAAGCGCTTCTGCCATCATTCAGCTGCCCTATCGGCCATACGGGGAGAAAGGAGTTTCCACATGAAAGGGCTTGTCCAATTTCTTGAGTTTAACTGTGACCGCTTTTTTGTCGATAAGCGGCTTGTTTTTGTCAAGGCTGAGCTTTGGCGAGAAGATGAGAAAATCATCGGCAGCAAGGTAACAGCTCAGATCGTGGAGGATAAGACCACCTACACCAAAGAGGGAACAACCAACTTTGGCGAGCAATTTGTAGTAAAGGTCAGAGGGGTTGACCCCTCCTCTTTCGCCAAGCTGAAGCCCCTCGTCACTGAGGTTGTTATTTCTGATGTGGAGCGGGCTACCGTTTACGGTGAGTACAGAAACAATCTGTCCGTCATCGCAACGGTCAAAGTCGTTCAGTAACCCACGCACCCCGCTGCCGTGGGCTTACTCACGGCGGCGGGGTCTATAAGATACACATCACATACAAGGAGAACTATATGAATACCGATAGTGGAAAAAAAGAGCGTCAAATCCGTCAGCGATCTATGACTCGTTGGCGCCTACGGCGGGGATTATCCCGCCTTATAGAGCAACCCGCCGCCTTGATCATCCTCATTCTCTGGTTAGGACTTACCCTTTTTGTTTGGCACCACCGGGACGCTTTTTCAATCGAAAGTGTCATACTTCCATCATTTCATCGGCTGTACCAATGGGTTCCATCTACCCTAATTGTCGTTGTGTCCTTTTCGTTTCTCATGGTTATATTGATTCTACTTGGAACTCCATGGAAAGCAGCTCAGATTGATTCTGATGTGGCTATCGCCCTTGGGCTCTCTCCTGCTGATGTTCGATATAACTATAGGCCATTTCTTATCAGCGTAAAAAGTATAAAGGGGTCTACAGCAAAGAAATATGTCTTCTGGTCTCGATATATAGGTGTCCAGCTCTGGAATAATCCTGACACAAAAAAAGCTGTCCTATGGGCATTACATAGTCACAGCGATAAGGCATTTGCCCCCGGAAAATATAGGTATACAGTGGAATTAACAGTTGGCACTGGTATAACACCGCAAGAAAGAAAAAGCCCTAAAGACCCGCTCTTTAAGTGATGGGTGTTCCATTTCTGCTGGACGAGGCCGCCTACCGTATGGGTATAGAACGGTGGCTCTCAATTGACTATCAGATTAGCCCGCACGCCCTTTGGTCGGGCCGTACATCAAGCGGTAAGACGGTAGGGGCGAAGTGCCTTTTGGCTCGTACAATTTTGCTTGCCCCGCCGGAATTACAGCCTGTCCACCTGACTGTCCTTGACCCGAAAGAGGACATTGACTTCTCCTATCTGGACGGCCTCCCTCACTTCTTTAAGGGGGAGGCCGCTCCAAGGGGCTTTGACCTCTTTTTTGAGGACTATCTTGCTCGTAAAGAGGGCCGAGATCTAAGTGCAAATCTCAAAATCCTGTTCTGCGACGAGTTTGCCAGCCTTGTCAGTTTGATCGAAGATAAGCGGGAGCGGGAAGCCGCCCAGCGAAAACTGTTCCTTTTACTTTCGCTTTCACGCTCTCGTCACTTTTCAGTGCAAATGGCAACCCAACAACCTACGGCACAAATTTTTGGTGCCTCTGGCACAGCCAGCCGAGAACAATTTGGCGTTGTCTGTTTGCTCGGTGACAGCGGCTCCGAGACCCGGAGAATGCTCTTTGACGGAGACAGTATAGAGCGTATGAAAGAATTTGGCTCCATCGGCGGGCGAGGTGTTGGCTGGCTTTCCATCAACGGCGGAATAGCGCAGCCTGTGAGGGTGCCAATCGTTGGCAACATGGATAAACTCAATCGTGTGATCTATAACTGTCTCGCTCGTCAAGCGGAACAGTAACCCAAAACCGGGCCGGGCGGCGGCGCAAGCCGTAAGCCCGGCTCCCGGCGGGCCGCAGAGCGGCCCAGTCGGGAAACCTGCCCAGTATCTAATTAGGGCAGAGTTGATGTACCAGAGGAAAACAATATGGACTACTACCGACCAATCAACACCAATGACGGCCTGACACTCTCCATAGATGGCCTCGTCATTGACTACTACATGAGCAATCCCAAAGGCCGTGACGAATTTGCCAAAATGCTTTCCACCCTTGACCTGCGCTATGCCGTCAATAGCCGTCACTGGTCAAGTCTCCGTATCGGAACATTCCGGGAAAACCTGACCTTGACCTTTGCGGACGGTAGTTCATTCTACATCGGCCTCGGTCTGAACGAGGCCAAGCCGAACTTCGGAAGAATACGCCTTGACGCAAATCCAAACCACTGTGTACGCCACCAAGTCTTTCAGATCATCTTGGGCCATCTAAATATGACGTGTAAAAAATTTCGCACAACGGTACGGCGGTTCGACCTCGCCATTGACCTCGAAGCAGACCGGGCCGATGTGGAACTACTAAAAGACCACCGGGCCTATACGGAGATCCGCAAGAGCCAGACTGACCGAACACAATATTTGGGAGGGCGCTCTACCGGGAGCCGGGTGAAAATGTATAATAAGAGCGTGGAGAGCCACTTAAACGGCCCACCGCTCACACGGTTAGAATTGACGCTTGACCCATCTGTACCATACTCAAAGATAACTTGGCCCAAGGCGTACGCAATCAAAACCAAGCAAGCCCAGCTTGACGAGCTGGCCCACCTGACCGACACAGAGCGGGCCTTGCTGGATGGTATTCTTGCTGGAAACATTGACCTAACCCGGTTGGGCCGCAAGACCCGCCAAAAGTTGGAGCAATACATTGGGAACTATGTCCAGTGGATCACCGTTTCCCCCTCGGATTATCGGCAAATCCTCAACCACCTACGCACCTTGACGGATTACCCAAACTCCAACCTTGGCGTTGACACGGTGCTTGATACCCCGCCTCGTCCTCGTCCCTCGCTCCCTTCGTGGATAGCGGAGGCCGAACAAAGTTCTATTGACCCACTTGCCATATAAAAAAGAGGCGGTAAAGGTCAAGTACCGCCGGGGGATTAGCGGGGTACTCCCCGCTGTCCGCTGAAAAAGACTTTTGTATGTTAAAGTCATAGTCTCCGCCAAAACGCCATACGTTCAGAAAGGAGGCGATGGCGATGGTGGATATAAAAAAATTGGAAGAAATGGAGCGTATCAGCCGGGAGGCGGCCCCTGTCGCCCTTGCTGACCTCCTGGATGTAAAAATCACGGGGGACACCCCCGCCCAACGGCTGGAGAGCTATCTGGCCCAGACCCAAAACCCTTACCACGTTAGGGTAGGGCAAACCCCTGTCAGGGTATCCTTTCAGAGCGAGGCAAGCCCCCTGTCCGAAAAGTTAAAATCTCACTTTTTGTCTTTGAAAGGCGGCGATTTTAGTTGAAAATCAGAGAAAATTATGATATAATGTATATAGATTATAGAGGGGTGATGAAAGGAGACCCCTAAAGCATGGCAAGAATCAGAAGGTCATCCATTTCCACACAGCCCGCCGGAAAGAAACACATCATCTGGCGAATTGCGGTCTATATCCGGCTGTCCAAGGATGACGGCAACGATGAATCCCTGAGCGTCACCAACCAGCGGAAAATCATCCTGGAATTTATAGAAGATAAGTTTGGGGATGAAGATTACATTCTGGTAGACTTCTATGTGGATGATGGCCGCTCCGGCACCACCGAGGACACCCGCCCGGACTTTCAGCGCATGGTGAGCGACATAGCGGCGGGGAAAGTGAACTGCGTGATTTGTAAGACCCTTTCCCGCTGCTTTAGAAACTATAGCGACCAAGGGAGGTTCATAGAGCAGCTTCTTCCCGCCTACCACTGCCGCTTTATCGCTGTCAGCAATCCTCATGTAGACACCTATGCTGACCCGGATTGTACCCAGGGCATGGAAATTCCCATCAACGGCCTGATGAATGACCGCTACGCCGCCAAGACCAGTGCCGATGTCCGCCGCACCTTTGACACCAAACGCCGCCGGGGTGAGTTCATTGGGGCTTTTGCCCCTTACGGGTATTTGAAAGACCCGGAAAACAAAAACGCCCTCGTCATTGACGAGGACACCGCCCCCATTGTCCGGGACATATACCACTGGTTTGTCCATGAGGGCATGAAGATGGAGAGTATTTCAAAGCGGCTCAACGCTTTGGGTATTCCAAATCCCAGCGCCTACAAGTACAAGATAGGGCTGACCCATAAAGACGGACACCGGGGCCGGGACAATGACGGACTATGGAACTCCAAGACGGTTCGGGACATTTTGAGAAATCAAGTCTACATCGGCAACATGGTACAGGGGCGGCAGTCCATCATCAGCTACAAAGTCCACAAGCGATATGAGACTGACCCGGAGGACTGGTATGTGGTAGAGAACACCCATGACCCCATTATTGACCGTCCCCTCTTTGACAAGGCCAAGAGCCTCATACAGAGGGACACCCGGACGGCTCCGGGGCGGCAGAACGTCTATTTGTTCTCCGGTTTCCTCCGCTGCGCCGACTGCGGCAAGGCCATGATCCGGGGCCGCTCCAAGAACTTCACCTATTTCACCTGTCGGACATACAAGGAGAAGGGAAAGGACAAATGTACCCGGCACTCTATCCGGGGCGACGTACTGGAGCAGGCTGTCCTTGTCACCATCCAGAAGCAGATCGAGCTTGTGGCCTCCCTGTCCGAGCTGGTGGAGGAGATCAACAACGCCCCCGTAGTCTCCACCAAGTCCAACCGTCTGAACGCTCTTATGAGGCAGAAGACCCAGGAGCTTGACCGGGCAAACAGCCTTTTGGACGGCCTGTATATGGACATGAAGGCCGGGGACATTACCCGGGAGCAGTACCGCCGCATGAGGGAAAAGCTGGAACACCAGGCCGCCCAGCTTCGCTCCGAGGTCTCCCACATTCAGGAGGAACAGAATGTGGCCGCCCAGGGTATCAGCACAGGCGACCCCTACCTCAACGCTTTCTTGAAGCACCGCAACATTCAAAGCCTTTCCCGTGGTCTGCTGGTGGAGCTGGTAAAATTCATTTACATTCACGAAGATGGTTCCATTGACATTGAATTTAATTTCCAAGACCAATACCGCCGTATCGTAGAGTTCGTGGAGAACAATCAGAAAGAGCTTTACGTTCTCGGCGGAAAAGCTGTCTCGTAAGTTGTCTATAAATAACGGCCTCAGTGGAGGCCGTGGATCCCCTGGTTCTGGGGATGAAGCTGGTGGAGCCCTGCTCCTGCGACTGCCAGTGCGCCTGCACCTGCGAGTGCGAGCTCACCGAGGTGCCCCCCTGCATCTGCTCCTGCTTCGGCAGCGACCTGGCCTTTGGCAGCGAGGGCAAGCGCCTCTATGTCTCTCTGGGCCAGTTCTCCCTGATCCGCCTGGAGCGGGACACCCAGCTGCTCATCCCCGTCTACGACTACTGCATGCCTGAGAAGGAGTGCACCTGCGACGGCGGCAGCTGCGAGGAGGATCCCTGCGAGCTGTTCCGTCACGTGAAATTCCCCGTAGACGAGTTCTTCCCCCCCGATCACATCGAGGGCGGCAGCGGCTGCGGCTGTGGCTGCTGCGGCTGAATTCCAGACCCAGTTCTAAAAAAGAGCCCCGGCGGGAACCTACCTGGTTCCCGCCGGGGTTTCTCATTTCACTACCACGTTTTCCTTTCCAAACAGCTCCTCCATTTCCCGCACCATGGAGCTGTGAAGCTGGGCCATGGCCCCCAGCCGCTTCTTGGTATCCTCACAGTAGAAGATCACCTGGCCCTCGCCGGGGAACATGTTCAGCACCAGCCGGGCCTTCCGCATCCGGGGGTCGTCGGCGGCGGGCGTTCTCACGTAGAGCTTGCTGCCCTGCACGCTCCCGGGGGCCGCCGGCGCCTCTGCTCCCTCCTGGGGCGCCCCCAGCGGCTTGATCCGGTCACACATGAGCTGGGGCGCCTTTTCGTCCCGAACGGAGAGCCTGCCCTCCGCCAAAAGGGCCTCACCCGCCTTCAGGTAGGAACCGCACTCCCCCAGCGTCCGGGAGAACACCAGCATCTCCATGGCCCCCGTGTCGTCCTCCAGGCCCACATAGGCCATGAGGGTGTTGTTCTTGGTGGTTTTGGTCTTGGCCGAGGCCACCACGCCCGCCAGGGTCACCCGCTGGCCGTCGGCGTAGCTCTGGGGGCCCTCCTCCCGGTCAAAGTCCGCCAGGATGGCGCCTATGGGGGCCGCCCGGTACTTCTTGACCTCCTCCCGGTAGTCGTCCATGGGGTGGCCGGTGAGGTAGAGGCCGGTGGTCTCCTTCTCCATCCGCATCAGCTCCTGCCGGGAGAACTCCGGCAGGTCGGGCAGGGGGATCTCCGGCGGGGCGGCAGTGCCGTCCTCGCCGCCAAAGAGGTCGTACTGTCCCTCGATGGTGTTCTTCCGGCTCTTGGCGATCACGTCCAGGGTCTTTTCGCTCACCGCCAGAAGCTGAGAGCGGCGGCAGCCCATGCTGTCAAAGGCCCCGCAGCGGATCAGGTTCTCCACCACCCGCTTGTTGCAGTCCTGGCCGAACATCCGGGCGCAGAAGTCGGCAAAGGAGCTGAACTGCCCCCGCTCCCTTCGCTCGGCGATGACCTGCTGGGTGAAGCCCCGGCCCACCCCCTTCACCGCCGCCAGGCCGAAGCGGATACCCGCCTCCACGGCGGTGAAGTCGGTCTCCGACTGGTTCACATCGGGGGGCAGCAGGTCGATACCGCAGTTTTTGCACTCGGCGATATACTCCGCCACCTTCTCGCTGGAGTCCAGCACCGAGGTGAGGAGAGAGGCCATATATTCCTTGGTGTAGTGGCACTTGAACCAGGCGGTCTGATAGGCCACCACCGCGTATGCCAGGGAGTGGGCCTTGTTGAAGGCGTAGTTTGCAAAGTCGTAGATCTCGTCGTAAATGGACTGGGCCACATCCTCGGGGATGCCGTTGTGGATACAGCCGGCGATGTTCCGTCCCGGATCCCCGTGGAGAAAGGCCTCCCGCTCCCGCGCCACGTCCTTGGCCTTCTTCTTGCTCATGGCCCGGCGAACCATGTCCGCTTGGCCCAGGGAATAGCCCGCCAGCTTGCGGAAGATCTCAATGACCTGCTCCTGGTAGACGATGCAGCCGTAAGTGCTCTGGAGGATAGGCTCCAGCATGGGGTGCTTATAGCGCACCAGCTTGGGGTCGTGCTTGCTGGAGACGAACCGGGGGATGGAGTCCATGGGGCCGGGGCGGTAGAGGGCGATGATGGCGCAGATATCCTCAATGTCCTTGGGCTTCAGACCCACGCACACGCCCGTCATCCCCGCCGACTCCATCTGGAACACCCCGGAGGTGCGGCCCTCGGAGAGCATTTTCAGCACCTCAGGGTCGTTGTCCGGGATGCTGTCCAGGGTGAAGTCCGGCCGGGTCTTCTGCACCTGCTTCACCGTGTCGTCCAGCACCGTCAGGTTGCGAAGGCCCAAAAAGTCCATTTTGAGAAGGCCCAGCTCCTCCAGGGTCACCATGGTGAACTGGGTCACCACCGACTCATCGTTCTTGGCCAGGGGGACGTAGTCCTCCACCGGCAGCCGGGTGATGACCACGCCGGCGGCGTGGGTAGAGGCGTGGCGGGGCATGCCCTCGATGGCCTGGGCGGTGTCGATGAGCAGCCTGATCTGCTCGTCCTCCTCATACATGTCCCGCAGAGGCTTAGAGAGCTTCAGGGCCTCTTCCAGGGTGATATGCAGCGCCATGGGCACCTGCTTCGCCACCTGATCCACCTGGTCGTAGGGCATATTCAGCACCCGGCCCACGTCCCGTATGGCCCCCCGGGCCGCCATGGTGCCGAAGGTGACGATCTGGGCCACGTGGTCGCTTCCGTACTTGCGCCGGACGTAGTCGATGACCTCTTCTCTTCGCCGGGGGCAGAAGTCCACGTCGATATCGGGCATGGTCACCCGCTCCGGGTTCAAAAACCGCTCGAAAAACAGGCCGTATTTCATAGGGTCGATCTCGGTGATGGCCATGGCGTAGGCCACGATGCTCCCGGCGGCGGAGCCCCGCCCGGGGCCTACCGGGATGCCGTTTCGCTTGGCGTAGCCGATGAAGTCGGAGACGATGAGAAAGTAGTCCACAAACCCCATCTGCCGGATGACTCCCATCTCATACTCCAGCTGTTTTTCATACTCGGCGGGCCTGTCCGGATACCGGCGGGCAAAGCCCTCCCGGCACAGCTTCTCAAAGTAGGCGTCCGGGTCGCTCTCCCCTTCCGGCAGGTGAAACTCCGGCAGGTGGTACTTGCCGAACTCAAACTCCACCTGACACATATCGGCGATCTTCTGGGTATTCTCCATGGCCCCCGGGTACTTGCCGAAAAGCGCCTCCATCTCCTCGGTGCTCTTGACGTACATCTCTTCCCGCTCGAAGCGCATCCGGTTGGGGTCGTCCTCGGTCTTCCCCGTTTGGATGCACATGAGGATATCCTGGGTGCGGGCGTCCTTTTTTTCAATATAGTGGGCATCGTTGGTGCACACCAGCGGGATGCCCGTCTCCTCATGGATGCGCACAAGGCCCGCGACCACGGCGGGATCGGCCTCCAGGCCGTGATCCTGAAGCTCCAGGTAGTAGTTCCCCCGGCCAAAGAGGGCGTCCATCTCCACAGCGTGGGCCTTGGCCCCCTCGTAGTCCCCGTTGCGGATACGCCGGGGCAGCTCCCCCGCCAGACAGGCGGACAGGCAAATAAGCCCCTCCGCCCTTGTGCGGAGAAGCTCCAGATCGATGCGGGGCTTGATGTAGAACCCCTCGGTGTAGCTCTGGCTCACCATGTGGGAGAGATTCCGGTAGCCCTCCTCGTTCTTGCACAGCAAAATGAGATGCCGCGCCTGGCTGTCCAGCTCATGGACACGGTCAAACCGGGTGCGGGGGGCCACATAGACCTCACAGCCGATGACCGGGTGGATCCCCTCCGCCTTGCAGGCCCGGTAGAAATCAATGACGCCGTACATATTCCCGTGGTCGGTGATCGCCACGGCGGTCTGGCCCAGCTCCTTCACCCGCTTTACCAGCGCCGGGATGCGGCAGCAGCCGTCCAGCAGGGAATATTCCGTGTGGTTGTGTAAGTGGACAAAGGACATGGGTCACCCCTCCTTCTCTTTCTCTTTCGCGCCCTACTCCCCCGCCAATTCCGAGAGCTTTTTCAGCCGGTAGTTCAGCGAGGATTTGGTGATAGGCGGTTGACATAATTCCCCTAACTCAGTGAGGGTCAGATCCGGGTGCTCCAGGCGCAGCTTGGCCGCCTCGGAGAGCTTGGGAGGCAGCTCGTCTAAGTCCATCCGCGCCATGAGGCGGTGGATGACCTCGATCTGGGTCTGGGCGGCGTCTACCGCCTTGTCCAGATTGGCGGCGTCGCAGTTCACCCGCCGGTTCACACCCCCACGCAAGTCCTTCTCCGCCTTGGCGTTCATCAGCTCCATGGCATGGAGGGGCGCGCCGATGGCGGCCAGGAAGTCCGCGATGTCCTCGCTGCGCTTGAAGTAGGCCATGTGGTTGCCCCCCCGCCGGACGGACTTGGGCTCAAAGCCCGCCTCCCGCAGCAGGGTCATCAGTTCCCGGTTCACCGACAGGTGGGAGGTGGCCAGCTCCAGGTGATAGCCCTTGCTTGGGTCGGTGACCGAGCCCCCCGCCAGGAAGGCCCCCCGAAAGAAGGCGGTGCGGCAGTGGGGCTCCTCCAGTACGGCGAAGTTGATATGGTGGGCCACCGAGGAGCCGGGATCGTACCCAAACACGGCAGAGAGCGTGGAGAGCTTGTCCGCCGCCGTCAGGGAAAACACCCGCTTGCCCATCCCCTCCTCCGGAAGCCGGTCAAAGCTCACCCGGAAAGCCTTCTTAAACAGCTGGGGCAGCCGGGCGGCAAACTGCTCCGACTCCGTGACGATCCTGGCCTGCCCCTCGTCGAAGCGGTTGGCGTAAAGGAGGATGCCGTAGCACTCCGCCTGGGCGCAGCACTTCCGGGCCAGCGGCACCCGGCACAGCTCGGCTTTGGCGTCGCCGGAAAAGGACATATTCCCCACCCTCCTTCTCTTGTCTAAAAGATTTTGGTCTCCGCCCGCTCCCCGTATAGCTCCATCACCACCTGGCTCAGCCGGTCGGGGGAATGGCGGGCGTAGCGGGTGCCGGTGGAGAGCATGGGCCGCTCCACCACCTCCACCCCGAGGGCCTCGGTCTTCTCCTTGTCCACCCGGATCGGCTCCGCCCCCTCCTCCTGATATCGCTCCAGCAGCTCTTGGGAGACGGGAGAGCAGTTGGCCAGGCACAGGTCTACCAGTCCGGGTTTGGCGTGGCTGAGCAGCGCGTCGATGTGGTCGGAGAGGGTCATTCCCTCCGTCTCCCCGTCCTGGGTCATAATATTGCCGATATAGACCCGCAGGGCGTCGCTGTCACAGATCGCCTGGGCCACCCCGTCCACCAGCAGGTTGGGAATGACGCTGGTGTACAGGCTCCCCGGCCCAAGGAGGATCAGGTCGGCCTCCCGAATGGCCGCAAGGGCGGCGGACACGGGCGCGGGCCGCTCGGGCAGGAGGCGCACGCTGCGGATACGGCAGTCCTGGGCCTTTTTGAAGTCGGCGATCTTGGACTCTCCCAGGATGGCGGTGCCGTTTTCAAAGGTGGCCTCCAGCTTTACATCGGCGCTGGTGACCGGCAAGATGCGGCCCGAGATGGCCAGGACGTGGCTCATCTCGCTCACCGCCTCCTCAAAGGAGCCGGTGATACCGTTCAGGGCGGCCAGGATCAGATTTCCGAAGGATTGACCGGTAAGCCGGCCCGACCCCTCAGGAAAACGGTAGGCCAAAAGCTGGCCCATCACCGGCTCGGTGTTGGCCAGCGCCTGCATGCAGTTGCGGATATCCCCCGGCGGGGGCATCCCCAAGTCATTTCTCAGCACACCGGAGCCACCGCCGTCGTCGGCCACGGTGACGATGGCGGTGAGGTTGCGGGTGTAGGTCTTCAACCCCCGCAGAAGAGTGGACAGGCCGTGTCCGCCTCCGATGGCCACGATGCGGGGCCCCCTGTCCCAACGGCGCTCAAATCTCTGCTCCATCACCGCGCCCTCGTCATGTCCCGGTGATTCTCCGAGGCGTCGTATCCCTTCCGGCGGATGAAGTCCGCCAGCGCCTTGGTGATGGCCACCGACCTGTGCTGTCCGCCGGTACAGCCGACGCCGATGACCAGCGCGCTCTTTCCCTCCTCCACGAACTGGGGGAGCAGGAACGCGATAAGGTTTTCCAGGTGGATCATAAAATCCCGGGTCTGCTGATAGCCAAAGACAAAGTCATAGACCGGGGCGTCCAGTCCGGTCTGATGCCGCAGCTCAGCCACATAGAAGGGGTTGGGCAGGAACCGCACATCGAAGACCAGATCGGCCTCAATGGGAATACCGTACTTAAAGCCAAAGGAGATGACGCTGACATTCATGGCCCGCTGGGGCCCCCCGGAGGCAAACAGCCGCAGGATCTCCCCCCGGAGCTTTGCGGTGGAGAGGGCTGTCGTGTCGATCACATATTCCGCCCTGGCACGCACCGGCTCCAGGATCGTCCGCTCCCGGTGCACCGCCTCGTCAAGAGAGCGGCCGTTCTTGGCCAGGGGATGGAGCCGTCTGGTCTCCTTATACCGCTTGATGACCACCTCCGGCCCCGCCTCCACATAGAGGATCTTGTAGTCACAGCCGATGGCGGTCAGCTCCTCCAGGGCGGCAAAAAGCCCGTCAAAGGTCTGGCCGCCCCGGATGTCGCTGACGATGGCCACCCGGCCGTACTCCGCCTGGTTCGCCATGCACAGCTCGGCAAATTTGGGGATCAGCGGCGCGGGCATATTGTCCACCACAAAATAGCCGATGTCCTCCATGATGGAGGCCACCTGGCTCTTTCCCGCCCCGGACAGGCCGGAGATCACGATAAATTCCATACCTTCACACTCCCAAAGTCTTGACTTCCGGCTCCAATTCCACGCCGGTCTCGGCCAGTACCCGGCGCGTCACTTCTTCCATGAGCTTCAAAATATCCCGGCAGGTGGCCCCGCCCCGGTTGATGATAAACCCGGCGTGCTTTTCCGACACCTGGGCGCCCCCCACCGTCAGGCCCTTCAGCCCGCACTGGTCGATGAGGGCGGCGGCGTAGACGGGCTTTCCGTCCACCGGAGGCGGGCGCTTGAAGGTACTCCCCGCCGAGGGGTGCTCCAACGGCTGCTTGGCCCTGCGCTGCTCGGCAAGCTCCGCCATCCTCTCCCGGATCCTCGCCGGAGCCTCCTGCGCCAGGGGAAGCAGGGAAACGTTCAGCACCATCCACTCCGGAAGCCGGGAAAAAATACTGTGGCGGTAGGCAAACTCACAGGCCCCGGCGTCCATCCTCAGAACGTCGCCGGTCTCCACCAGGTAGCTGACCTTCTCCAGCACCTGGCACAGCTCTCCGCCATAAGCCCCGGCGTTCATCACCACCGCACCCCCCACCGTACCGGGGATGCCGGCGGCCCACTCCAGACCGGTGAGGCCCTGCTCTGCGGCGAAGTTCGCCAGACGGGAGAGAAACACCCCTCCCCCCACCACCAGCTTGCGTCCGCTGTAGGTGAAATCCACCCACTCCAAACGCTCCAGCCCTGTGGTCTTGATGACGTAACCGTCATAGCCCTGGTCGGAAACCAGCAGATTTGTGCCATTGCCCAGAAAGAAGGGCCGGATCCCCTGCCGGTAGGCAATATGGACGGCGTCCATGGCCTCCTCCCGGGTCTTGGGCAGGGCCATCAGGGCGGCGGGGCCGCCCACCCGGAAGGAGGTGTGCCTGCTCATGGGCTCGTTTTTACGCAGCTCCAGCAAGGGACATTCCTCCCGCAGCCGTTTTTCCAATCCTTCCAACAAAGTCATGGCGATCCCTCCTTCCTGCCAGTGTATGCCTATTTCAGCGTTTTCTTGTATCCCGCCGCCTCCGTCAGCAGCTCTCCGGCGCTGTCCAGAGCGGTCTGGGTGATGTGGTCTCCCGAGGTGAGCCTTGCCAGCTCCTCCCTGCGGCGCTGGTCGGTGAGCTCCTCCACCCGGGTGTAGGTGCGCCCGCCCAGCTCCCCCTTCTCCACCGAGAAGTGGACGTCGGCCATGGCGGCGATCTGAGGCAGGTGGGTCACGCAGAGCACCTGCTTGCGGCGGGCCACCTGAAAGAGCTTTTGGGCCACCTTCTGGGCCGCCCGGCCGGAGACGCCGGTGTCCACCTCGTCAAAGACCAGGGTGCCCACGTCGTCGTTCTCCGCCAGCACATTTTTCAGACATAGCATGATCCGGGCCAGCTCGCCCCCCGAGGCGATCTTCTGGATGGGCCGCAGCTCCTCCCCCACGTTGGCGGACATGAGGAAGCGGACGGCGTCCATGCCGTCGGCGCCCAGTCCCTTTTCATTCTCCAAGGGGAGGATCTCCACCCGAAAGCGCACCTTGGGCATATCCAGCTGGGCCAGCTCCTCCTGGATACGCTCCTCCAGGGCCTTCCCCGCCTTTTTCCGCGCCTGAGACAGGAGCTGGCCCTTCTTCTGGGCCTCCGCCAGCGCCCTGGCCCGATCCTGCTCCAAACGGAGGAGCGCGTCGTCGGCAAACTGGATCTCGTCCAGCTCCGCCTGACAGCGCTCCAGATAGCCCAGCATCTCCTCCACGCTGCCGCCGTACTTTTTTTTCAGCCGGTAGAGAAGATCCAGACGGCCCTCCAGCTGATCCAGCTCCCCCGGCTCAAAGTCGAAGCTGCCAGACAGATCCCGGGCGGTGTCCGCCACATCCTGGGCCTGACAGCGGCAGTCGGTGAGCCGCTCCCGGAGCTCGTCCAGCGCGGGGCTCACTCCCGCCACCGCCTCCAGACACCGCTCCGCCTCCATCAAAAGGGCCGCCGCTCCGGGGGCGTCCTCATCCCCGGAAAGGGCGAAATGGGCCCCCTGGGCGGCCTGGGCCAAATCAGCGGCGTTGCGGAGGATATCCCGGCGCTCATTGAGGGTCTCCTCCTCCCCCGTTACAAGGTTGGCCCGCTCCAATTCATTGATCTGGAATTGCAGGGTATCCACCCTTCTGGCCTTCTCCCCCTCGTCCATCTGAAGGGCGGCGATCTTTTTCTCCAGCGCCGCCAGCTCCCCATAGGCCTCCTGATAGACCGACAGCGTCCCCTCCAGCGCCCCGAACCGGTCCAGATAGCCCAGGTGGCAGCCCTCATCCAGCAGCTGCTGGCCATCGTGCTGCCCGTGGATGTTGAGCAGCTGGCGGCCCAGGGTCTTGAGCTGGGCCACCGTCACCGGCCGGCCGTTGACCCGGCACAGGTTCTTGCCGTCGGGCAGGATCTCCCGCTGGAGGAGCAGCTCCCCGTTCTCGTCGGGGCCCAGACCGTTCTCCACCAGCCAATACAGAGGCTTCACACCGGTGAACGTCCCGCTGACCAGGGCGGACTTGGCCCCGGTGCGGATCAGCTCCCGGCTGGTTCGCTCCCCGGTGACGGCGCTCATGGCGTCCACCACGATGGACTTGCCCGCGCCGGTCTCTCCGGTGAGGGCGTTAAAGCCGGCGCCGAAGACGATGTCCGCCGACTGGATGACGGCGATATTTTCGATGTGGAGAATAGAGAGCATAGCTGTCACGCCCCTTTTCTCAAGAGAGCATCTGGCGCATCTCGACCCGGAACTCCTCGGCGTCCTCGCTGGTGCGCATGATGAGGATGACGGTGTCGTCCCCCGCCAGAGAGCCCACCAGATCGGGGATGTCCATTCCGTCCAGGGCCGCCGCAACGGCGTTGGCCATGCCGGGCATAGTCTTGAGCACCACGATGTTCTGGGCGGTGTCGATGGTGACGCCCTCCTGGAAGATGGTACGAAGCCGCCCGGCGAAATTCAGGGTGTTGCGGTGGCGGGAGGCGGCGTACTTGTAGACCCCTCCCGCAGTGAGCTCCTTGATCAGGTGAAGCTGCTTGATATCACGGGAAATGGTGGCCTGGGTGGTGGTGATGCCCCGCTCCTTCAGGCACTCCAGAAGCTGCTCCTGGGTCTCGATCTCCTGGGCGGCAATAATGTCAAGTATCTCCTGCTGACGCTTGCTTTTCATGGGTCATGTCCTCCCCAATTTTTGATTTAAAACGGTATAAAAGCTCCGGTTGGTCAGCCGGACAAGACGGGCCTTGGCCTCCGAGCGGCGCAGCTCCACCTGGTCGCTGCCGCCCAGACGGAAGGCCTTGCCCCCGTCCACCGACAGGTAGGCCGTCTTCCGGGAGAGCTTGCCCATCTTCACCGCCACCAGACGGTTCCGATCCAGCACATATGACCGGGCGTGGAGGGCGTGGGGACAAATGGGGGTCACCAGGATATTCTCCGCCGCAGGCTCCACAATGGGCCCGCCGGCGGACATGGAGTAGGCGGTGGAGCCGGTGGGCGTGGAGACCACCACGCCGTCCCCGGAAAAGCGGCCCACCAGCGTACCGTCGGAGCGCACGTCCAGATCGATGATCCGGGCCACGGCCCCCTTGGTGATCACGGCGTCATTGAGGGCGGTGTCCCGGAAAATGACCCGGCCCTCCCGGCGCACCGCCACATCCAGCATCATCCGCTCCTCCTCCTGGTATTTTCCCTCGGGGAGCCGGGAGAGGAGGTTCAGCTCAGAGACCTCCAGCTCCGCCATGAAGCCCACGCTGCCCAAGTTCACGCCCAGCGCGGGCATACCGTGGGCCTGGGCGTCCTTGGCGGCGTGGAGGATGGTGCCGTCTCCGCCAAAACAGACCAGCAGGTCGGCATTTTGGAACGCCGTCTCCATGGGGAGAAATTTCAAATGACCGGGGACCTCTACGCTTCCCCGCTCCAATTCAAAGGGGAGGGCCAGACAGGTCTCCGCCCCGGCCTGGTTCAGCACCCGCTGGGCGGTCTGCACCGCCTTCAGACCCTTGTCCCTGTATGGGTTGGGGCTTAATACCACTTTCACCGCGCTTCCTCCCCTCGCGTATCGTGCTCTGACAATTGGGTGTGGGAGTCCTCCACCAGCCGGGCAAGATCCCCCTGCCAGCCCTCTTCTTCTCCGGCAGAGAGCCAGCCCAGATACTCGATGTTTCCCTCCGGGCCCCGGATGGGTGAGAAGGTGATGCCCCTCACCCCGAACCCGGCGGCCCTGGCGTGATCCAGGAAATGCTCCAGCACTTCCCGGTGGACGCCCTTGTCCCGGACGACCCCCTTCTTGCCCACCTTGTCCCTGCCCGCCTCGAACTGGGGCTTGATAAGACAGACCCCCTGCCCCCCCGGAGCCATGAGAGGCCGCAGGGGAGGCAGAATGAGATTGAGGGAAATGAAGGACACGTCCACGCTGAAAAAGTCCAGCTCGTCGGGGATCTCTTCATGGGTGAGATACCGGGCGTTGGTGCGCTCCAGGCAGACCACCCGGGGATCGCCGCGCAGCTTCCAGGCAAACTGGCCGTAGCCCACATCCACCGCATAGACCTTCGCCGCGCCGTTTTGAAGCATACAGTCGGTAAAACCCCCGGTGGAGGCCCCGATGTCGGCGCAGGTCTTCCCGGTCAGCGTAATGGGCCAGGTCTCCATGGCCTTCTCCAGCTTGTAGCCTCCCCGGCTCACGTATTTGAGGCCGCCCCCCCGAATTTCGATGGGGGCCTCGGGATCGGTGGGAGCGCCGGCCTTATCCACCTTTTGCTCCTTCACATAAACCTGGCCCGCCATAATGAGAGCCTGGGCCTTCTGGCGGGACTCCACAAGGCCCCGCTCAACCAGAAGCACGTCCAGCCGCTGTTTCACGGCCCACCACCTCCTTCACCTGCCGGGCAATGCTCTCGCCGTCCAGTCGATTCATCCGCCGCAGCTGCTCTGCCGTGCCCTGGGGCGGGACACGGCTGCCCAGATTCCGCAAAGCAATATACCGTGTCTGTACGCCGCCCAGGGCCAGCTCAGCGGCTACCCTACGGCCCACACAGTTTTGATCCATGACTTCCTCATAAAACCAGAGGGCCTTGGTCTTTTCCACCGAGTCCATAAAAAGCTCCCCCGCCGGGGTGGGCGTAATGATATTCAGCTTGACCACTTCCGCCGAGATGTGGTCTTGCTCCAGAAGCCTTGCCGCCTCCAGCAGGGCGCCCACCTGGGTGCCGTAGCCCGCCAGGGTCACGTCGGCGCCAGGGCGGAGGAGCGTGACGCTCTGCCCGTCCCACGGCTCCCGGTAGGCCCCCTCTCCCCCTCTGGGGTAGCGGACGGCCACAGGGCCCTTCGCCTCCCGGATGGCATAGCGGAGCATGGAGGCAAGCTCGGCGTAGTTGGCGGGAGCCAGCACCGTCATGCCGGGAACGGTGTCCAAAAACCCCACGTCGAAAACGCCGTGATGGGTCTCCCCGTCCTCCCCCACCAGGCCCGAGCGATCCACGCAGAAGACCACATGGAGATTTTGCAGGGCCACGTCATGGAGGAGCATGTCATAGGCGCGCTGGAGGAAGGTGGAGTAGACGGCAAAGACGGGGATCATCCCCTGCTTGGCCATGCCGGCGCACATGGTGACGGCGTGGCCCTCGGCGATGCCCACATCAAAAAAGCGCTGGGGAAACCGCTGGGCAAAGCCGTCCAGGCCGGTTCCCGGCTGCATGGCGGCGGTAACGGCGCAGATGCGCCCGTCCTTCGACCCCAGTGCGCACAGGCTCTCCCCGAACACGTCGGAAAAGCACCGCCTGGGCTGGGAGAGGCCCTTCCCGGTGACGGGGTCGAAGGGACCGATGCCATGGAAGCGGTCGGGCTCCGCCTCGGCGGGGAGGTAGCCCTTGCCCTTCACCGTACGCACATGGAGAAGCACCGGCCCCTCCAGGTCTTTGGCGTATTTCAAAAGCCGGGTCAGACCCTTCACATCGTGGCCGTCCACCGGCCCCAGGTAGGTAAAGCCCATATCCTCGAAGAGGGAGCAGGGCAAAAGAGTCTCCTTCACGGCGGTCTTGATCTTATGGGTCACCTTGTAGACGTGACGGCCCAGGGAGAAGGCCCCCATCACCTTTCGGTAGCCCTTCTTGAAGCTCAGATACTGGGGCTTGAGCCGCTGCCGGGCCAGATGCTCCGCCACGCCTCCCACACTGCGGGTGATGGACATGCCGTTGTCGTTGAGGATGACCAGCAGCGGCTCCCCGCTGTCGCCGGCGTCGGACAGCCCCTCATAGGCAAGGCCCCCGGAGAGGGCGCCGTCCCCCAAAAGGGCCACCACATGGTAGTCCTTTTTCTGCAGGGTGCGGGCACGGGCCATGCCCACCGCCACGGACACCGCCGTGGAGGCATGGCCCACGGAGAAGGCGTCGCAGACGCTCTCCCCCGGTTTGGGAAAGCCGCTGACGCCCCCAAAGGAGCGCAGCGTGTCCATCAGGCCGTCCCGGCCGGTGAGTATTTTATGACAGTAGCACTGGTGGCCCACGTCAAAAACGATCCGGTCGCGCTCCGGGGCAAAGACCCGGTGAAGGGCCACGGTGAGCTCCACCGCCCCCAGGTTGGAGGCCAAATGGCCTCCCGACCGGGAGACCACCTCCACCAGGCGCTGACGCAGCGCGGCGCAGAGGCTTTCCGCCTCCGCGTCGGTGATAAGATGCAGATTGTTGGGGATATCCAGCAAGGCCCTTGCCCTCTTTCGTGGTAAGTTCAGTCTATCAATGGGTGAAGAACCAGGCCCCGCCCCAGCCCATGGCGATCCCCAGCACGGCGCCCATGAAGACCTGGAGCGGTGTATGGCCCACCAGCTCCTTCAGCGCCCGGTCAAACAGCTCCTCCGGCTTCATCTGGGCCCAGTGCTCCATCATGTAGTTGAGGATTCGGGCCTGCTTGCCCGTCTCCTGCCGGACGTTGAAGGCGTCGTACATCACCACGATGGCCAAAAGGGCAGCCAGGGCGAACAGGGGCGAGGTGTAGCCGTAGAGGTAGGCCACCGAGGAAGCGCAGGCGCAGACGGTGGCGGAGTGAGAGGAGGGCATCCCGCCGCTGGAGAGGATATGCCTCCAATCCCACCGCCGCTCGGTGATGAGCACCACAAAGAGCTTCAGAACCTGGGCGGCGGCCCAGGCAAAAATGGAGAGGTTTAGAATGAGATTTCCGGTAAAAAAGCTCACCGCGTTTTTGTCCATCGGCTCATTTCTCCCTTCTTCCCAATTCATCCGCCAGATCCCGCAGGAACTGCTCCCCGCCGCCGGGCCAACGGGCCTGGGTCAGGGCGGCCTTGGCCTGCTGGGTATAGCGCTCCACCGCCTGGCGGCACTTCTCCTCCCCGGCCAGGGTCACATAGGTGGTCTTGCCGTTGTCGGCGTCGGAGCCGATGGGCTTACCCAGGGTCTCCGGCGTGGAGGTCACGTCCAGAAGGTCGTCCTGGATCTGGAAGGCAAGGCCCAGGCTGGCGGCATAGCCCATTGCGGCGTCCACACAGCGAGAGTCTGTCTCCCTCTGTCCCGTCGCGGCGATCACGCCCATGAGGCAGGCCGCCCGCAGCAGGTCGCCGGTCTTCTTATCGTCGATCTGCACCAGCTTTTCGATGTCGTCGTGGCCCTCCTTGCCCAGGGTGTCCCAATACTGGCCCAGGCACATGCCCCTTTCCCCCGCCGCCTCCGCCAAGATGCGGGCGGCCTGGGCGGGCGCGTCGCTCCTCACCCAGGGGCCGGGGGCCATAAGGGCGGTGTGAAAGGCCGCGGCCTGGAGGGCGTCCCCCGCCAGCACCGCCGCCGTCTCGCCGTAGACCTTGTGGCAGGTGGGCTTGCCCCGGCGCAGATCGTCGTTGTCCATACAGGGCAGATCGTCATGGATCAGGGAGTAGGTGTGGAGCATCTCCACGGCGCAGGCAAAGTCCAGGGCCAGTGCCGGGTCGCCTCCGGCGGCCTCGCAGAAGGCCAGGACGAGGACGGGCCGGATGCGTTTGCCCCCGGCCAGAAGACTGTAGCGCATGACCTCCTCCAGTCCCTTGCCGGTAAAGAATTGGACGAGGCGGGTCTCCACCATGGTCTTATAGCGGTCATACTTCTCCTGATAGGTCATTCCATTTCCTCCATGGGGGCTTTGACAACAGCCCCATCCGCACCGGCGAGGAGCTTGGAGACCTTCTGTTCGGCCTTGTCCAGGGCGGAGGAGCACTGTTTCATCAGGGCGGCTCCCTCCTCAAAGAGGGAAAGGGCCTCCTCCAGGGGAGCGTCCCCCCGCTCCAGGGCGGTGACGATCTCCTCCAAACGGGCCATAGCCTGTTCAAAATCCAGCTTTTTCGCGCTCATTTGGGTCACTCCTTTATGGGCTCGGGCCCTTATTTCACTTCGCAGACGATGCTCCCGTCGGCAACACGGAGCTCCAGCTCCTCCCCCGGGGACACATCCTTCACCGACTTCACAAGGCCCCCGGGCCCCTTGGCGATGGAATAGCCCCGGCCCAGCACCTTCAGTGGACTCAGCGCGTCCAGAGAGGCGGCCAGCCGGCCGAAGCGCTCCTTGTCCCGGGCCATGGAAAGGCTCAGGCCATGGCCCAGCCTGTCCCGCTGGCGGTCAAGGAGCTGGCGGCGGTCGTCCACCCAGGACATGGGATCGTGAAGCATCCGGCTCCGCCCCGCCTGTTCCAGGGCGGCTCTTGCCTCGGCGACGCGGCGCTCCATGGCCTTCGCCATGCGCCGGTTCAAATGCGCAAGCAGCGCATACTGCTCATTCTGATCGGGCACCGCCAGCTCGGCGGCGTTAGAGGGGGTGGCCGAGCGCAGGTCGGCGACATAGTCGGCGATGGTCACATCGGGTTCATGCCCCACCGCGGAGATCACGGGGATCTTCGAGGCGTAGATGGCCCTCGCCACCCCCTCGTCGTTGAAGCACCACAAGTCCTCCATGGAGCCACCGCCCCGGCCGGTGATGATAAGGTCGGCAAGGCTCTGGGCGTTGACCCAGGAGATGGCCCCGGCGATCTCAGCCGGGGCCTCCGCCCCCTGGACACGGCAGGGCACCACAAAGACCTCCGCCATGGGCCAGCGCGTCCCCAGGATGCGCAGCATATCCCGCACCGCCGCCCCCGCGGGGGAGGTGACCAGGGCGATGCGTTTGGGGAACCGGGGAATGGGCTTTTTATGCGCCTGGTCAAACAGGCCCTGGGCGGCCAGCTTGGCCTTGAGCTGCTCGAAGGCGGCGTGGAGGTCGCCCACCCCGTCGGCGGTGAGGGCGGAGACATAGAGCTGGTACTTGCCGTCTCTGGGGTAGACCGTCACATAGCCGAAGGCGACGACCTTCATGCCGTTCTGGGGCCGGAAGCGCAAAGAGGCCGCCTCCCTGCGGAACATGACGCAGGAGAGGGCCCCCGTCTCGTCCTTCAGGGAAAAGTAGTGGTGGCCCGAGGGATAGAGCTTATAGTTGGACACCTCTCCCCGGATACAAAGCCCGGAGAGGGCGGCATCGGAGTCCAAAAGGCTCTTAATATGATGGTTGACCTGGGAGACCGAATAGACGGGATATTCCATAAAAGGGCCTCCTCTCATTTCAAATCAGAGCAGCCGATGGGCCAGGATGGCCACGCCCATGGCGTTGTCGGTGGAATACTGGCTTTGGGCAAAGATGGCCTGGCAAAACTCGGTGAGAATATAGCGCAGACGGCTGTTGGAGGCCACCCCTCCGGAGCAGAGCAGCGGCAGGCCGGGGTATCGGTCTTGGGCCGCCACCGTGGCCCGGCGCACGATCTGGGCCACCGTGTCCAGGGTGAAGGCGGCGATCCGCTCCGGCGGTTCCCCCTTTGCGTGAAGCTCCTTCGCCTTGTTCTCCATGCCGGACAGGGAGAATTCCAGGCCGGCGAGCTTCACTGGGAAGGGCTTGGGCCTGTCCTGACAGCTTTGGGACAGCTCGTCCAGGCCCTTTCCCGCCGGAAAGGGGATACCCAGCAGCACCCCGGTGCGGTCGATGAGCTGACCGGCAGAGATGTCGGCGGTGCCGCCGATGCGCCGCGCTTTCACATTGCGCCCCTCCGGCTCCACGTAGAGCAGCTCGGTGGTGCCCCCGGACAGGTGCCAGGCCAGGAAGGGCGCGTCCAGAAGTTCCATGCGCCCCGCCGACCAGGCCGCGGCGGCCAGGTGTCCCTGCTGGTGGGACACGGCGAAGAAGGGCACGTCCAGCACCGCGGCCAGGCTGCGCCCCAAGCTCTCCCCCGCCAAAAAGCAGGGCATATAGGAGCCCTCCACCGCCCTGGGACGGGTGGAGGCGGCCACGGCGGCGAGCTTCTCCAGCCCTCCCTGCTCCCGGAGCTGGGCGATGCGTGCGGGCAGAGCCTTCACATGCTGGAAAAGGGCCTCCGACTGGCGAAGGCCCAACCCCCCGGCGTTTACCTCCAACAGCTTGCCGGCGTTACCGCCGGCCCGGCCGTCAAAGAAGGCCGCCGAGGTCGTGTAGTTGCTGGTGTCCAGTCCCAGGGTGGTCATTCCGCCCCAGTCCCTTCCCCCGCAGTCCTCTCCCGGACGAAGGAGCCCAGGATGCCGTTGACGAAGGCGGCCAGCTCCGGCTCCTCATAACGTTTGGTCAGCTCCACCGCCTCATTGATGGCCGCGGCGTTGGGCACGCTGGACATATACAGGATCTCGTACATACACACCCGGAGGATGGCCACCACCACCCGGGGGATGCGGGAAAAATTCCAGCCGATGGCGTACTTGGAGATATATTCGTCCAGCTCTCCGCCGCGGCCATAGACCCCGCGCGTCAACTCCGATATGTACGCCTTCTGCTCCACATTGGGAAACTCCGCGTATAGCGGTTCCTCCTGGCCCAGCAGCTCAAAGGCGGGCCGGGTCAGGGCGGCGGCGAGCAGCTCGTCGGCGGTCATATGGGAAAAGCCCAGCTCGAACACGAAGTGGACGGCGATCTCACGGGCACTGCTTCTTGTCATAGGGATCCCTCCCGAGGGCATTTTTGGTCATTTTCCTATATCCGTAGTATACATCATAATATGCAAAAAATAAACCCCCAAAATGGGGTTTTGGGGAAAGAAAGCCTTTGCCGCTGTTTCCTGTCCCCATATGTTGCTTTCACAGGGCCTTTAGGTCAGTTTACAAGGAACTACACGCAGACCGTGAAACGGGCTGCTGACAACAAACGGCGCTATGCTCCCGGCTGGGTGCATAGCACCTGTTTGTTGCGGGGGTTTCCAAAGGGGGCAGCGCCCCATTTGGCACACGACTTTGCGGAGCAAAGTGTAGTGTGTTATACGCTCTGTCGGCGTTGCCCTGAAAATACCGTTGCCGCCGGGGAGGGCAAGGGCATTTGACGCGGCAGGAAAGCAGGGCTTTGTTTGGGGCTGGTAAGCCGGAAACAAAGGGCTGATTTCAGCAGCAGACAGGGCGTATTATGAAAGCCCCCGTCCCTCGTCCTCCGCCCCCGGCCTATGGGACAAAAAGTCCCAAAGCTCTGGACACCGTGACCAGATGTGTGGCCACACTCCGGGAAAAGTAGCAGGACGGCAGGAAACCGTCAAGGCTGAAATGAATGGGCTGACGCCCGGCCTTGACCGTTCCCCGCCGCCCCGCTGGATGGGTGGACAAGGTGGCCAATCCCTAAAAGTGTTTGGCCGCACTCGTTCATTTTGGGGCCTTTCTTCTCCCAAAATTGAAATGGGCGGGAAAGCCCTAAAATGGCTTTCCCGCCTTGATTACCCATTAGCAAAGACGGGCGAGACTGTCAACGGCGGCGCTGAAAGCGCCGTTCATCTTGACCGTTGACTGGCTCGCCTGGCTTTGCTACTGCCCGTAAGAGATGGAAAAACAAGATGGAAAACAAGGTTAAAAATGGTTGACAAGTCTATCGGATGTGTGTTATACTGTGCGACAGTTTGAGATTGGAAGGAGGCTTACGTGTGTTAATTTGTGTACGCTAATAAGCAATAAAAAGTAGAAGTACCTTTCCACATGATGGTGGGCTTTTTTTGCGTGCGTATGCAAAGGAACACGTAGGTTTGACACGAGCAGTCTTTGAACTGTATCGTGGTGTTTTTTCGTGCTTTGTTGTTATGCAGGCGTCTGCCCTCTCTGTGGGACAACGCCTGCTTTTTATTGCAGAAACAAAGGAACAATGCAATAAAAAAGGAGGTTCGCATTATGACCCAAAACAACAATTCATGGAGAAAAACTTATTTTACACTTCTTGCCGGACAAGCAATATCCTTTATTAGCAGCGGTATTTTGCAAATGGCCATTATCTTTTATTTGGTTGCGAAAACTAATTCTGCAATCATATTGACGGCGGCAACACTGATTGGATTTTTGCCGCAAGCCTGTTTAGGCCCGTTTGCAGGTGCTTTTGTTGACCGGCACAGCCGTAAAAGCGTAATGATTGGTGCGGATTTGATAATTGCCGCCGCTGGCGGTATTCTGGCGCTGGTGGCGTTTTACATGGAATTGCCCGTATGGTCTATTATGGTTGTCCTGTTAATCCGAAGTGCGGGAACTGCTTTTCATTCTCCAGCATTCAGCGCAGCAACACCTATGATTGTGCCAAAAGAGGAACTTACAAAATGCGCTGGTTACACGCAGACCATGCAAGCAGTAAGTGCGATTATCAGTCCAGCTGCCGCAGCGTTTTTATATGCTGTTTGGCCTCTTAATGCAATTATATTGTTAGATATTGTGGGTGCAATCCTTGCCTGTGTGACTGTTGCGATTTCGTCCATACCAACGCCTGAACTATGTCCAGAAACGAAAAGACAACAGTTTTTACAGGATATGAAAGAGGGGTATGTGGTATTAAAGCAAAACAGGGGCCTCTTTGCTCTGCTCTGGATTGGTGTAATTTATATGTTCTTTTATATGCCAATCAGTACGCTTTTTCCTCTCATCTGTATGTCATACTTCAAAGGAACACCGGCCCATGCCTCTGCCGCTGAAATTGCTTTTGCGGTTGGTATGCTGCTTGGCGGAGTCATTCTGAGCATTTGGGGCGGTTTTAAGAAACGGCGGTACACCATCGGTCTTTCCGTTCTCCTGATGGGCGTTAGCAATATGCTCTCCGGGCTTTTGCCGCCAGACGCATTTCTTGTCTTTGTTGTGTGCTGTACTGTTATGGGAATTTCCGCTCCATTTTACGGTGTGCAAAATGCGATTTTTCAAGAAACGGTCAAACCAGAATATCTGGGGAGAGTTTTTTCTCTACTGACAAGCGCCGCTTCCCTCGCCATGCCGTTTGGCCTTGTCATTTCCGGGCCTCTGGCGGAGCGGCTGGGAGTTGAGAAATGGTTTGTCATTTGCGGAATTGGCATTATCATCGTTGCGCTTGCCGTATTTTTACTACCCGGTTTGAGAGAGATTGACAATACGCAATAATCAACTGCACCTTTTTCTATTACTAAACAAAATGCCTGGATGGTGGTTCTGAAAAACCAGAACCGCCGTTCAGGCATTTTTTATCTTCGTCCTCTCTGCGGTTTTGGATTCTTCAGCAAGTCGGATTTTTCCGCAATCTTTTTCAGCCACTTCCGTTCTTCTACTGACAGCTTCCTAAAATTCAGCTTGAGCCGTTTGCAGATAAACGCCAAGTACGCTTGTTCCGTGTCGCTGTCCTGGCTGACGATTTCACCAGCAGTTTCCAGCATTTCTTTTAGCGGGTTATCCTCTGGGACGCTGAAAAAATCGTCCTTGTGTGTTTCCCGCAGAGCAAGGGCAATCCCGTTTATGTCCCGTTGTATCACATAGCGGCAAAACTCGTCCTCATCAATATGGGCGGTGATAAGCTGTCTTAACTGCGTATCACTCATGCCAGGATTATGCTTTTTTATAACAGTTGCGCTCATCGTGTCCACTATGGCGTTTGCACCCTGCGCCTGTTTCAGTGCCGTTCCGTTCACATAGATTTCAAGGTCAGCCATCAGCCGGGGGAAATCCGGGTGCGCCGCCAGCTCACACAGCAGGGTATTGTCTATCCTCCCGCTTTTCAGCAGGTCAATCATTTCATCACTCAAACGCAGGTCTGCAAGATCGGCGTTTGGGTGATTTTTCATTTCAGACAGCCCCAGCAGATAATCAGCGGTCACACCGTAAAACTTCGCCAGCCGGATAAGGGCATAGTGGCTGATGTCCTTGAAGTCTTCCGTTTCGTAACTGCCCAGCGCAGACTTGGAAAGCCCGGTCTGCTCCGCAAGCTGCCCCAGCGTCAAGCCACGCTCCACACGTAGGTCTTTTAATCGCTCTTGTATGGATAAAGACATATTCACCCTCCTTGCTAGCTCAACGAAAGAGAAGCCGTTATGCTATGTACTATGCTCATAGCATAACGGCATAGGCATTTACAGTTTTATTTTACCATTTGCTACATCTTCACGAAATTTATCAACAAGCTTCGCTGTCAGCTTGGATTTACCGTAGTGTTCAAGTACAAAAGTACGATAACTTTTTCCATCTACAAGCACATCACTTTTTCTGGTCAACAACCAATTTCCGTTACCTCCTCCCTGTTCTCTAATATTCCAGTCTTTCCCATATCTTTTATAGATTTCATCTTTTTTACCTTGAACAGACATTGATTCGCTTGGAATATAAACAATTTGCATAATAGCTCCTCCTTTATTTTGTGCAAGAAGACCAGAAACCTGAATTTGTCTTTTATCTTTTTTTGATTATATCACAAATCCGAGAGCGTGGAAATAGGGAGTTTTTCAGGCTGATTTCCTACCTCTTGGATATACGGCACAGGCGGTCAAAAAGGTGTAGACTTGGGATAGTTCATCGATGGACAAGCACCTTGGAAACAGAACACGCCAAAGAAAACGGAGGGACGCATGAGCAAAAGACCCTATCAACACCTGCCGCCGCTGGAACACAGGCCGGACGGCTCCCCCTACCGCATAACCCCGCCCCAGAAGAGACGAGCCAGCGGCCTGATACGCCGGGAGTGCTGCAACTGCGAGGACGGAAACTGCCTTGCGCTGGACGATGGCGACACCTGCGCCTGTCCGCAGATGATTTCGTTCTCCGTCTGCTGCAAGTGGTTCCGCTGGGCGGTCTTGCCGCTGGACAGGACGCTGGAAGCGGAGATTTACCGGGACAGGGACTTGAAACGCTGTGCGGAGTGCGGCGGTGTGTTCGTCCCGAAGTCCAACCGGGGCAAATACTGCCCGGACTGCGCCGCCAGAGTTCACAGGCGGCAGAAAACAGAAAGTGAACGGAAAAGGAGGTCTGCTGTGGACAGTTAAGAGCGGGAAAAGCCTTGATTTGCAAGGCTCCGCAAGCCCTCAACCGGGGCGGCTGGTATCATTTATCATTCGCCCCGGAAAACGGGCCTCTAACCGTCCACAAAACACGCTATGACAAACACGATTTATATTCACCAGCCGGAAAAGGCGTTCAGTTTCACCCGGCTCCCCAATTTCCTTTTTGAAGCACCCACATTCCAGCCCTTGAGCAACGAAGCGAAGGTGCTGTATGCCTTTGTCCTGCGCCGGGCGGAGTTGTCCCGGAAGAACGGCTGGGCGGACGAGTACGGGCGGGTCTACCTGTACTACCCCATCTGCGAGGTGGTCGCTTTGCTCCGCTGCGGGCGGCAGAAAGCGGTCAACACCCTGCGGGAGTTGCAGTATGCGGGGCTGGTGGAAATCCAGAAACAGGGCTGTGGAAAACCCAACCGCATTTACCCGAAATCCTATGAAGCGGTTCCAAACACCGACTTCAAGAAATCCGGTTATGGTACGCCGGAGGGCTGAAAACCGTACTTGGCGAGTACGAAAATCAATCCTCTTGAAGTACGGAAATCTGACGGTATATAGAAATACAGAGATTAAAACCATCTATTTACATTCATTCCATTCCAATCCTATCAGAGATATTTTCGGCGGGAAAACCCGCCGGAAAGGAATGGAATGGGGAAAGGAGTTCAATGGCACAACACGCAATTTTGCGATTTGAGAAGCACAAGGGCCACCCGGCGGGGCCGCTGGAAGCCCACCATGAACGGAAAAAGGAGCAGTACGCCAGCAACCCGGACATTGACACCAGCCGGAGCAAGTACAATTTCCACATCGTCAAGCCGGATGGCCGCTACTACCATTTCATTCAGAGCCGCATCGAGCAGGCCAGATGCCGCACCCGCAAGGACAGCACTCGGTTTGTGGACACGCTGATTACCGCCAGCCCGGAGTTTTTCAAGGGCAAGTCCCCAAAGGAGATAGCGGCCTACTTCCAGAGGGCGGCGGACTTCCTCATTGACCGGGTGGGCCGGGAGAACATCGTTTCGGCTATGGTACACATGGATGAAAAAACGCCCCATCTGCACTTGGTCTTTGTGCCGCTGACAAAGGACAACCGCCTGTGCGCCAAAGAAATTATCGGCAACCGGGCCAATCTGACGAAGTGGCAGGACGATTTTCACGCCTGTATGGTGGAGCAGTACCCCGACCTGGAGCGTGGGGAAAGCGCCAGCAAGACGGGCCGGAAGCATATCCCCACCCGGCTGTTCAAACAGGCGGTCAACCTCTCCAAACAGGCGAGGGCCATTGAAGCGGTTCTCTCCGGCATTACCCCGCTGAACGCCGGAAAGAAGAAAGAGGAAGCCCTCTCCATGCTGAAAAAGTGGTTTCCGCAGATGGAGAACTTCTCCGGGCAACTGAAAAAATACAAGGTCACAATCAATGACTTGTTAGCGGAAAATGAAAAGCTGGAAGTCAGGGCAAAGGCCAGCGAAAAAGGCAAGATGAATGACACGATGGAACGGGCGAAGTTAAAAAGCGAACTGGACGATATGCGGCGGCTGGTTGACCGTATCCCGCCGGAGATTTTAGCGGAACTGAAACGGCAACAGCGGCAGCATGGAAAGGAAAGGTGATCTTATAAGTAATATCAGATACAAAAAGGAAATCGAAATCGTGACTTTTCAGGGAAAGGAAATCACACTGGAAAATCTCTCCCCGGTGTTCACGCCGGAACAGGAAGCAGCCAAACGCCGGGAACTGGAACAGCAGCTTTATGAGGTGTTCCGCAAGTACGCCGACAAGCGGGAGAGTGAGGAAGCCGGGACATAAGGTTTTCCAAACCCATCATTGATTTGCGGGGCTGCTGGCGGTATAATAGAACTGTCAGCAGCTCCGTTTCTTTTTTAAGAAAAGGAGCGACAATATGAACAATCGGATAGACGCAATCTATGCAAGACAATCGGTAGACAAAAAGGACAGCATTTCCATTGAAAGCCAGATTGAATTTTGCAAATACGAGTTGAAAGGCGGTAACTGCAAGGAATACACAGACAAAGGGTACAGCGGCAAGAACACAGACCGTCCGAAGTTTCAAGAACTGGTGCGGGACATCAAGCGGGGCTTGATTGCAAAGGTCGTGGTTTACAAGCTCGACCGTATCAGCCGTTCCATTCTGGACTTTGCCAACATGATGGAGCTGTTCCAGCAGTACAATGTGGAGTTTGTGTCCTCTACGGAAAAGTTTGATACCTCCACGCCGATGGGACGGGCCATGCTGAATATCTGTATCGTGTTCGCCCAGCTTGAACGGGAAACGATACAGAAGCGGGTAACGGACGCTTACTACTCCCGCAGTCAGCGGGGCTTTAAGATGGGCGGGAAAGCCCCTTACGGCTTCCATACGGAGCCTATCAAGATGGACGGTATCAACACAAAGAAGCTGGTGGTAAACCCGGAGGAAGCGGCCAATATCCGGCTGATGTTTGAGATGTACGCCCAGCCCACAACTTCCTACGGGGACATTACCCGGTACTTTGCCGAACAGGGGATTTTGTTCCATGGCAAAGAGCTGATACGCCCCACGCTGGCGCAGATGTTACGCAATCCTGTCTATGTGCAGGCAGACCTTGATGTGTACGAATTTTTCAAAAGTCAAGGTACAGTCATTGTCAATGACGTTGCCGATTTTACGGGCATGAACGGCTGCTATCTGTATCAAGGGCGAGATGTAAAGGCCAGCAAGAAAAACGACTTAAAAGACCAAATGCTGGTACTGGCTCCCCATGAGGGTATCGTCCCCTCCGACACCTGGCTGACCTGCCGCAAGAAGCTGATGAACAACATGAAAATCCAGTCTGCCCGGAAAGCCACCCACACATGGCTGGCAGGAAAAATCAAGTGCGGGAATTGCGGGTATGCTCTTATGAGTATCTACAATCCCTCCGGCAAACAGTATCTCCGCTGCACGAAACGGCTGGACAATAAAAGCTGTCCTGGCTGTGGGAAAATCATCACTTCGGAACTGGAAGCGGTTGTTTATCAGCAGATGGTAAAGAAGCTGGCAAGCTACAAGACGCTGACAGGAAAAAAGAAAGCGGCAAAGGCAAACCCGAAAATCACCGCCCTGCAAGTGGAACTTGCCCATGTAGACAGCGAGATTGAAAAGCTGGTGGACAGTCTGACGGGGGCAAACAATGTCCTGTTCTCCTATGTGAATGTGAAGATAGCGGAACTGGACGGGCGCAAGCAGGAACTTCTGGCAAGGATAGCGGAGTTGACTGTGGAGGCCATCAGCCCGGAACAGGTCAGCCAGATTTCCGGCTACCTCGATACCTGGGAGAATGTATCTTTTGATGACAAGCGGCGTGTGGTGGATTTGATGATCACCACCATAGCCGCCACAAGCGACAGCTTGAACATCACATGGAAAATCTGACTGGCGGCACCCCTCCCGTCAGATACCTACCCTGTGTAGTCCCTTGTAAACTGTACTTTATGCTAGTTCAAATAAATTTTAAGGCGGTACCTGCCATGAAGCTTCGCAAACCGCTCGCCGCTCTCTGTGCCGCCGCGCTCTCCTCTCCGCCCTCCCCGCCCAGCCGGAGAAGAAGTGACCTTCTCCGCCGTTCAAAACAGAAGAAAAGCCCGGAGCGATCCCGCTCCGGGCTTTTTTGTTCCCTTTTACGCCTGCTTGGGCTTACGCAGGTGGTCGAACGTAACTCCGGCCACATGGACGTTCACCGCCGTGACCTGAAAACTGGTGGCGTTCTCGATGGCGGCGGCCACAGCGTCCTGGGCGGCGCGGGCCACCTCCTGCACGGTGGCGCCATACTTGACCAGCAGGGAGATATCCACGGCGACTCCGCTCTCCCCCACGGTCACCCGCACGCCCTTGCTCAGATTCTTCCGGCCGCTGAAAAGCTCGGCGATGTCGCTGCCCAGATTGGCGGCCAGGCTGCCGACACCCTCCACCTCCAAAGCGGCGGCCGCGGCGGTCACCGCCAGCACGTCCTCCGAGATATGGATGCTGCCCAGCTCGTCGGGGCTGGAGACATATTCTTTCCCATCCGCCATACTTCACGCTCCCTTTCCTGTGGCGTTTATTCTTGTGCTTATTCTCATTGTACCACAAAAAAAGGAAATTACAATCACTTTTTTACCCCTGGGCCTCAATGATGGTGATCTGGCTGGCGGGAACGCCGGTCTCCCCGGTGACAATCTCTACGATCCGGGCCACATCGGCGTCCTGCAGGCCCTCCTCCGTGGCGGAGACCACCACGGAGACGCCCCCATCGCTGATGAAGGCCACACAGTCGGCGTACCCCTTGGCCACCACCAGGTTCTCGATCTGAGCCTCGGAGACGGTGGTGGAGGCCAGGGTCTCGATGGCCACCCCGGCGTCCGCCTTGGCGGCGTCCTCGGCGGTGTCGCTGCCCAGAGTCTCCTGGAGCATCCCCAGGGCACTGTCACGGGCCTGCTGCCGGTTGAGCCGGGCAGAGGCGAAGTAGCCGGTGGAGGCGCCCGCCGGAGCGCTCTCTGCGGGGGTCTCCGCCGGGGTAACTGCGGGCAGAAGGGGGTCGTTGGTCTTCCCGTCCACCAGGGCCGCCTGTCCCAGCGTCTTGCCCACATCGGTGCTCTCCTTCTCATAAGACCAGTTGAGATACACCGCCACACAGACGAACAGGACGATGGCGGCCACCACCGCATTGCGTTTCCAGAGTTTCATAGCTTTTTTCCTCACTTTCCCTTACAAATCGAGATCTGATCCGCGCCCAATCCGGTGAGGGCGGAGACCGCTTGGTTCAATGCCAGCCTGACCAGGGGATCGTCGCCCCCCTGGGCCACCACCAGCGCGCCCCGGTAGGCCGGGGCCAGCTCCTGGAGGCGCACCGCCTCCTGTGTACGGTCGCCCTTGGAGAGAAGCACGGAGGTGGTCTCCCGACTGGTCTTCTCCCCCTCCTGGGTGGCGCTTCCGTCCTGGGCGATGACCTGACGGGGGCCCGCGTCCAGGGTCAGCACCACCGTCACCTCTCCCGCCCCCTCCACCTGAGTAAGGGCCTTTTCCAGCTTCCGTTCCAGCTGCGCCGCCTGGAAGAGATCCGTCTCCTCCGCCGGGGCAGCCTTCTCCGCCGTCTCCCCGCCCGGCCACAGCAGGAGCAGGGCTCCCACCGCCGCCACCAGGAAAACATACTTGTACCGTTTCAGGGCCTCCATCCAGCGCAGGCCCGCCTCTGCTGCCTTCATGTTCCCTCCTTTTGAAAGCTCTGACGTTCCGGGGGAATGTCCAGCTCCCGGGCGATGAGATCGCTGAGGGCCTGACGCTGGCTCTCGTTCCAGGTTCCCCGCACCGTCACCTGCCAGGGCACCGTCCAGCCGCTCCCATCGTCCTCCGCCTGGGTCTGCGCCGTACATTCCATCCCCAGCGCGCCGCCTTTGTCCACAATATATGCGCTTGTCTTTTCCTCTATGAGGGTTTTCATCACGTCCTCTCCCGTCCGGGCCGCCGCCTCCTGCTCCCAGGCGCCCGCCGTCACCGCCAGCGTCCCCGGCTCCAGGCTCAAAAGGGGCTTCGCCACCGCCAGCAGAAGCACCATACCCCCCACCAGCCGGCCCACCTTCTTCACCGCCCCCTCCGGAGTGAGGGCCTGAGCCAGCGCCACCGCCAGGGCCGCCGCCGTCACCCCCAGCAGCCACTCCCGCACCGCGCTCATCCGCCCACCGCCTTGATGGAGGTGATGAGGGCTATGTAAAGGATCATGGCGGAGCCGCCGGTCATACCCAGTACCAGGGCGAAGGCGGAGCCGATGGCGTCCACCAGTCCGGCGGTGGGGCCGGGGGAGACCGTGGCGCACAGGGCGGCGGCAAGCTTGTACACCAGATAGTGACAGCCCAGCTGGAGAAAGGGGATGAGGCAGACGCACAGCACCGCCAGCAAACCCGCCACTCCCACCGTCCCCTTCAGCACGCCCGCTCCCGCCACCACCGTCTCGGCGGCGTCGGAGAGGATGCCGCCCACCACCGGCACCATACCGGAGATGGCGGTCTTGGCCGCCTTTTGGGTCAGCGCGTCGGCGTTGCCCGCCACCGCGCCGCTGACGGTGAGGTAAACCACAAAGCCGGTGAAGAGCAGGGACAAAAGTCCCCCCGCCGCCCACTTCAGCAGCTCTCCCACCCGTTTCAGCCCGTCGTTTCCCAGGGCGGCGTGGGCGGCGCAGGCGGCCACATAGGCGTAGATCAGGGGCAGGATGAGCTGCTCCGCCACCGTCAAGAGCAGATTGAGAAACAAGAGGGTAGCCCCCTGCCGCGCCACGGCGGCGGCGGGCTGTCCCCCTGCGGCGCACAGGGCGGTGACCACCGGCAGCAGCAGCTTGGAGAAGTCGTCCATACGCTCCATGGCCTGCCGGCCCAGCCCCAGCAGGGCGTTGACGTCGATGACGGCGATGGCGGTCACCGCCGCCGCCCCCGCCAGACGGATGGGATCCAGTCCTCCGCCCCCCAGCTCCTCCCGCAGGGTCTCGCTGACGGCACACAGCAGGGTCACCGCCAGCAGCAGGGCCCCACTCCGGCCGGAGCGGCGGAGGATGCCGGGCAGCTCCTTGCTGCCCGTATCCAGAATGGCTCTGGCCCCGGCGGCAAAATCCCCGGAGGAGGCCTCCTCAATGTCCAGATAACCGTCCAGGTAGCGCTCCGAGGCCCGGTGAAACTCCTCCACCCCGGCCGCCTCTTCCAATCCGGCCGCCCGGGCGGGGAGAAGAAGGAGGAAGAGCAGGGCCAGGAGGGTGAGAAGGGGCCTCACAGCAGACCTCCCAAGGTGGTGAACACCGCCTCCACCAGCGGCAGGGCGGCCAGCAGGGCCAGGGCGGCCCCCGCCGTCTCCAGGAAGGCCGCCACGCCCCCCTCCCCCGCGTCCTTGCACACCGCAGAGGCAAGGCGGGTGACCACACCCACTCCCACAGTCTTCCACACAGGTTTCCACACCTCCGCAGAGAGTCCCGCGGTGCGGGCCAGGGAGTCCGCCAGGCCCCGCACCCCCGCGATGGCCTCCACGGCCTGTCCCAGCAGAAGGCATCCCGCCCCCAGGGCCAGCGCCACCGCCAGCTCCGGAACCCTGCCCCGGAGGGTAAGGGCGCACAGCGCGGCGGTCACCGCCACAGCGGCCAGCTTCAGGATATCCATGGCCCCTCACAGTCCGAACAGCCCCTTCACCAGAAGGAAGAGGTCGCTGATCTTCTCCACCACCATCATCAGCACCACCACCAGTCCCGCCAGTGTGGTCATCATGGCCTGCTCGTCCCGGCCCGACCGGGCCAGCACCTGGTTGAGCACCGCCACGAGGATCCCAATGGCGGCGATGCGGAAGATGAAATCTACGTCCATATTTGTTCCTCTTTCGTCTCAAAAGGGTGAATTACAGTAACAGGATCGCCGTAAAAAGTCCAAGGGACAGTCCGACGGCGGCCCAGGTCTTCCCACCGCGGCGCAGCTCCTCCCGGACTTGGGCGGCGCGCGTCTCCAGCTCTGCGCCGGCCCGTTCCACCGCCTGGCGCTGACTTTCGCCGTCATACCGCCCCAAAACGGCTCCCAGCCGGGAGAGAAGCTCTATGTCCTCTGGTACCAGCGGCGGCGCGCAGGTTTGAAGGGCCTGGCCCCAGATGGCCTCAAAGCTCTTCTCCCCCAAGTGCTCCAGTTCTCCCGCCGCCGTGAGCAGGGCAGTCCGGGCCGGCTCCGAGGCCCGGCGGGCTCCCATATTCAGCAGTTCCTCCATGGGCGGCAGCCGAAAGGCCAGCTCCGCCGCAAGCAGGGCCAGAGCGGCGCGCCAGCTGTCCAAAGCGGCGCGGCGGCGCTCCCGCTCCTCCGCCGCCCCCAGGCCCAGAGCCAGTCCGCCCCCCGCCAGCAGGAGGGCCCCCACCAGCCTCAGCATGGCAGGGCCTCCACCCGGTAGTAGGAGCCCAGTCTCCGCCGGTCGATGGTCACCGCCTGGGAAAAGAGCCCCCGTTCCAGCAAAGAGCGGTAGAGGGGCTTGCACGTCAGGTCGTCCACGCCGTCGGCGTGGACGGTGGCCAGCAGCTTCACCCCGCAGTTGCCGCACCGCTCCAGGGCGGCGCAGTCGGCGGGAAGGGTGATCTCATCGCAGGAGAGCACCTGGGGATTCATGCCCCGCAGGAGCATCATCAGACCCTGGGCCTTGGGGCAGCCCTCCAGCACGTCGGTGCGCTCTCCCACATCGAACTGGGGCAGGCCCTCCCACAGGGCGGCCACCTCCCCCCGCTCGTCAGCCAGTCCCACCCGCAGGGGCGGCCCGGCCGACCCGTTGGAAATGAGGCGGACAAGATCCCGCAGAAGGGTGGTCTTCCCCTGTCCCGGCGGGGCCAGAAGAAGGGTGTTGGGAAGCCGTCCGCCCTCCATCAATTCGGAGAGCACCTGCTCGCCGCAGCCGGGGACAGCCCGGGCCACCCGCAGGTTCAGAGAGGAGAGCTGACGCAGATTTTTCACCTGCCCCTCCTCTGCCGTCACCGTGCCGCACAGGCCCAGACGGTGGCCGCCCCGCACGGTGAAGTAGCCCTGCCGCACCCGCTCCAGGGCAGTGTGGGCGCTGGCTCCGGTGGCGATCTCCACCGTCAGGGCCAGATCCCGGGTCGTCACCTCTCCACAGCCGGGTAGGGGCAGCTCGTCGCTGCCCACCACCACGGCAGGCGGACGGCCGCCCCGCAGGCGGATCTCCTCCACCCGGCGGCGCACCAGGGCCGGGAGGGCCTGCGCCCCCCGGCGCAGGCCGGGGGGCAGCAGCATCGCCGCCTGGTCGAACGGCTCCATACCCATCCCTCCTCTTTTGTGTTTCTTTGCCCTATGTCTATGAGGGCTCGTCCGGAATTATGAACGCGGGCATAAAAAAAGAGGACAGGCTTTCGCCTGTCCTCTTCGCAACCGCTATTTTTGTTAAACCCAGCTCTCCTCGCTCTCATGCTTCCGATCCCGGGCCATGAGCGCCGTGATGGCCTCCTTGGGATCCCGGCCCTCGTAGAGCACCTGGCAGGCGGCCTGGGTAATGGGCATCTCCACCCCCGTCTTGTCCGCCAGGGCCTTGGCGTTGGCAGCGGCATAGTAGCCCTCCACCACCATGCCCATCTCCTTTACCGCCCGCTCCGGCGGCGTGCCCTTGCCGATGGCGATGCCGCAGCGGCGGTTCCGGGAGTGCATGGAGGTACAGGTGACGATCAGGTCGCCCAGACCGGCAAGGCCGGCGAAGGTCTCCTTCCGCCCTCCCAGAGCCTCCCCCAGCCGGGCGATCTCCGAAAGGCCGCGGGTCATAAGGGCGGCCTTGGTGTTGTCCCCGCAGCCCACGCCGTCGCAGACGCCGGCGCACAGGGCAATAACGTTCTTCAGCGCCGCCCCCAGCTCCACTCCCACCACGTCGTCGGTGGTGTAGACCCGGAAGCGTCCGTTCATAAAGAGATCCTGCACCAGCTCCGCCGCAGCCTGGTCACGGGAGGCCGCCACCACCGCCGTGGGAACATGCCGGCCCACCTCCTCCGCGTGGGAGGGGCCGGACAGGGCCACAATGGGGTGGTCTCCCCCCACCTCCTGGGCGATGACCTCGGTGAGGGTGAGGGAGCTGTCCTTCTCCACGCCCTTGGACACAGAGACGATGACCGCCCCCGGCTCCAGCAGGGGCTTCACCTGCCGGGCGGTGGAGCGGACGGCAAAGGAGGGAGTGGCCAGCACCACCGCGCCGCAGCCCTTTACGCAGGCAATGTCAGCGGTGAGCTCCAGCTCCCCGGGCAAAGGCACGCCGGGGAGAACGGGGTTCTCCCCCTTGGCCCGCAGAGTGGCGCTCTCCTCTTCTAAATAAGACCAGAGCCTGACCTGATGGCCGTTTTCCAGCAGCACCAGGGCCAGGGCCGTGCCCCAGCCGCCGGAGCCCAAGACGGTGATGGTCATAGGATTCACTCCTTCTTTTTGTGGAAGCTCAGCTTGTTTTCTTCGCCCTTCAAAAGCCGCTTGATGTTCCCCCGGTGCATCCAGAGCACCAGCGCCCCCAGAAGGACAGCCAGGGTCATCACCACCGGATCGTGGCTGACAAAGAGCCAGGTGCCGATAGGAAAGGCGGCGGCGGCAAAGACCGAGCCCAGGGAGACATAGCGGGTCAGCAGGGCCAGGATGAGAAACCCGCCCCACACCAGCAGGGCCAGCCGCCAGTCCAGCATAATGGCGATGGTACCCCCGGAGAGAACGCCCTTGCCCCCCTTGAAGCCGAATATGCAGGGGAAGATGTGGCCTAAGAGACAGAAGCTGCCGGCCCAGTACTTGGCCAGAACAATGAATTCTGCCCTGTGCCCGCCAAAATCATAGAGGCTTCCAACGATCCACATACTCAGAAGGATCGCGATCACCGCTTTCAGCACGTCGATCAGAATGACCGCCAGGGTCAATGGGCCGCCAAAGGTGCGGTGGAAATTGGTCAGCCCCGCGTTGCCGCTACCGTGGTTGCGCACATCATCACGCAAAATGTATTTGGAGATGATGACCGCTCCGTTCGAGCAGCCTAAGAAGTAAGCGAAGACAGCTGTGCCCAAAAACGCCGCCGCGACGGCCCCCCAGCCCACCGACAGGAATTCCTCCCACATGGGGACCATGCAGTTCATCATCACAGGATCGTCCATTTCTTACCCCTCCTTGTCGCCCTTCTGGCGAATAGTGATCTTCACCGGGGTACCCTCCAGGCCGAAGGTGGCCCGGATCTGGTTTTCCAGATACCGCTGGTAGGAGAAGTGGAAGAGCTTGGCGTCGTTGCAGAAGATGACGAAGTGAGGGGGCTTGATCCCCACCTGGGTCATATAGTAGACCTTCAGCCGCTTGCCCTTGTCCGTGGGGGGCTGAACCCGGGCGGTGGCGTCGTTGAGCACGTCGTTGAGCATGCCGGTGGTGATGCGCATGGCGGCCTGGTTCGCCACATCGTTGATGGCGTCGAACAGCCGCTCCACCCGGGAGCCGGTGAGGGCGGAGATGAAGAGGATGGGGGCGTAGGTCATATAGCTCAAGTCCCGGCGGATGTCCTTGCACATCCTGTCCATGGTCTTGTCGTCCTTTTCCACCGCGTCCCACTTGTTGACCACGATGATGCTGGCCTTCCCCGCCTCGTGGGCAAGGCCGGCCACCTTGGTGTCCTGCTCGGTGACCCCCTCATTGGCGTCGATCATGATAAGGCACACGTCGCACCGCTCGATGGCCAGGGTGGCCCGGAGGACAGAGAACTTCTCCACCCGGTCGTCCACCCGGCTCTTCCTTCTCATGCCGGCGGTGTCGATGAAGAGGTACCGCCCCTTCTCATTTTCAAAGTAGTTGTCCACCGCGTCCCGGGTGGTGCCCGCCACGTCGGAGACAATGACCCGCTCCTGGCCCAGGATGCGGTTGACCAGAGAGGACTTGCCCACATTGGGCTTGCCGATGATGGCCACCTTGGTCACGTCCTCGTCCTCCTCTTCCCCCTCGCCCTCGGGGAAGTAGCGGAAGCACTCGTCCAGAAGGTCACCGGTGCCGTGGCCGTGGACGGCGGAGACGGGGACGGGATCCCCCAGCCCCAGGTTGTAGAACTCGTAGATATCCGGATTTTCCGGCCCGGTGGAGTCCATCTTGTTCACCGCCAGAACCACCGGCTTGCCCGACTTGAGGAGCATGGAGGCCACCTCCTGGTCGGAGGCAGTGAGGCCGGTCTGGATATCGCAGAGGAAGATGATAACGGTGGCATTGTCTATGGCGATCTCCGCCTGACGGCGCATGAACAGCAGCATCTCGCTGTCGGTACCCGGCTCAATGCCGCCGGTGTCCACCAGGTCGAACTTCCGGCCCCGCCACTCACAGGGGGCGTAAAGCCGGTCCCGGGTGACGCCCGGCGTGTCCTCCACAATGCTGAGCCGCTGCCCGGTGAGCTTATTGAAGAGCATGGATTTTCCCACATTGGGACGGCCTACGATGGCCACCAGAGGTCTCGCCATGGAAAACACTTCCTTTCGCTTTTGGTAGTATATCATAGTGGGGAGAAAATATCAATCAGGGGAAAAGAGCAAAAAAAGAAGAGAGGAATCTCTTCCCCTCTCCCTCTTTTTCCTTCCCTCATTACTGAGCGGCGGCCTCGGTCTTGCTGAAGTCGTGACCGTTGTAGCTCAGGCAGGACTTACACATCCGATGGGGCAGGCGATAGGCCCCGCACTTGGGGCAGGTGGTGACGCCGGGGGTCTCCAGCTTCCACACGGCGCTGCGGCGCTTGTTCCGGCGCTGCTTGGACACTTTACTCTTGGGAACTGCCATCTATGACACCTCCTTAACGTGACAGGGGCAATTCGTTGCTCATGTTTCTTTGGCGCCTTCCGGCTCCTTATCCAAAAGTTTTGCCAATACGGCAAAACGAGGATCCAGTTCCTTCCCGCATCCGCAGGGCCCGTCGTTGAGGTCCTTCCCGCACCTGGGGCACAGCCCCGCGCAGTCCTCCCGGCAGAGATGCTTCCCATCCCAGCCCAGAATACAGGCGGTGGTAAACAAAGCATCCAGATCCACCTGGCCGTTCTCCAGCAGGACGATCTCGTCGTTCTCCTCGTCCTCCAGCTCTTCGGCCAGAAGGGTCTCCACCGGGATATCCACCTGCAGCGTGATGGGCTTCAGGCACCGATCACACCTGGACTCCACCGTGGAGCGGGCGCTGCCAGAGAGCACCAGAGCTCCGGCCATGTTCCGAACGGTGCCGGAGACCTCCACAGGCGCCTGAAAGGGCCGCTCTCCAAAGAGCTCCGTCTGGGACAGATCCAGCGTGCAGGAAAAATCCCGGCTCGCTCCGGGGACATGGATGATCTCTTTTAAATCCAAACGCATAGTGTTCTCCTCGCAACGGTACAGCGGACATTATAACGAAAATTTTGTCCCATGTCAAATACTTTCTTCAATTTTTTCCTCCTTTGTGATAGAATACTTTCACATGAAACGGGAGGAATGGCCGTGAGAGAGTTCACCATGGGAAAAAACGACGCCGGGCAGCGGCTTGACCGCTGGCTGGGCAAGGCTTTGCCCCTCCTGCCCGCCCCGCTGGCCCAAAAGTATATCCGCCTCAAGCGGGTGAAGGTCAACGGCAAGGGCGCGGCGCGGGACTACCGGCTCCAGGTGGGCGACCTGCTCCAGCTCTACATCAACGACGAATTTTTCGACGCCCCCCGGGAGGACAACGCCTTTCTCTCCGTCTTCACGCCTCAGTTGGATATCGTCTACGAGGATGAGAACATTATCGTGTGCTCCAAGCGGCCCGGACTTTTGTGCCACCCCGACGAACACGAGTATGTCTCCACCCTCATCACCCATATCCAGGCCTACCTCTATCAAAAGAAAGAGTGGTCGCCCAAGTGGGAGGGGGCCTTTGCTCCCGCCCTGTGCAACCGCATCGACCGCAATACCGGCGGGCTGGTCATCGCCGCCAAGACCGCCGAGGCCCTGCGGGTGATGAATCAGAAAATAAGAGACCGGGAGATCAGGAAATACTATCTGGCCGCCGTGGTGGGAAAAATGACGCCGCCCCAGGGGGAGTTGCGGGGCTTCCTTTTGAAGGACGAGAAGAAAAAGCAGGTGTCGGTCTACAAAAAGCCCGTCCCCGGCGGCAAGACCGCCGTCACCCGGTATAAGACCCTGCAGACGCGCGGCGGCCTGTCCCTTGTAGAGTGCGAGCTTTTGACGGGCCGCACCCATCAGATCCGGGCCCAGTTCGCCGCCGCCGGCCACCCCCTGCTGGGGGACGGGAAGTACGGCCGGCGGGAGGACAACCGCAAAACGGAGCGCAAGGGCCAGGCCCTGTGGTCTTACAGGCTCATCTTCGACTTCCCCACCGACGCCGGGGAGCTGGAATACTTAAAGGGCAAGACCCTGGAGGTGCCCCGGGGGGACATCGACTTCGTGGGGGAGTATTTTGGGTAATACAATCCTTGTGCTCCTGAGCGGCCACGGAGAAAAATTCTTTCGACAAACATATTGACAATTCCCGGCACACCGTGTATATTATGCCTTGTCAAAGGTCGTACCCAACCGACAGGTGGGTACGACCTTTTTCAACACCATCCAAAAAGCATGAAGAAGGAATGGGGGAGGATAAATGTCCAAAGAGCTGATCCGTCTATCGGACTGCGTCGTGAAATTCGACGACGAGATCATTCTCGATCATCTCAATCTCTACATCAATGACAAAGAATTTTTAACGCTCCTGGGCCCCAGCGGCTGTGGCAAGACCACCACGCTGAGGATCATTGGTGGGTTCCAAAAACCTACCTCCGGGGACGTTTTTTTTGACGGCCGACGATGTAACGACGTGCCGCCCCATAAACGGCAGGTGAACACGGTGTTTCAGAAGTACGCCCTGTTCACCCACATGAATATTTTCGAAAACGTGGCCTTCGGCCTGCGCATCGCCAAAACGCCTGAAGCCGAGATCACCCGCCGGGTGGAGGAGGCCCTGGAGCTCGTCAACCTGCCCGGCTACGGCAAGCGGCGGGTCAGCTCCCTGTCCGGCGGCCAGCAGCAGCGGGTGGCCATTGCCCGGGCCATCGTCAACCGGCCCCAGGTGCTGCTCCTGGACGAGCCTTTGGGGGCCTTGGATCTGAAGCTCCGCAAGGACATGCAGGTGGAGCTCAAGCGCATCCAGCGGGAGGTGGGCATCACCTTTATCTATGGTGACCCACGACCAGGAGGAGGCCCTCACCATGTCCGACACCGTGGTGGTCATGGACAAGGGCAATATCCAGCAGATCGGCGCCCCCGAGGACATCTACAACGAGCCCAAAAACGCCTTTGTGGCCGACTTTATCGGGGAGTCCAACATCATCGACGGCACCATGCCCGAGGACAAGGTGGTCAAGATGTATGGCCGGAAGTTCCCCTGCCTGGACGGCGGCTTTGCCCCGGGCGAGCCGGTGGACGTGGTCATCCGCCCCGAGGACATCGACATCGTCTCCCCGGAGGAGGGGCAGATCACCGGCACCGTCACCGAGGTCACCTTTAAGGGCATGCACTATGACATCATCGTGGACTTCCAGGGCTTTAAGTGGCTCATCCAGACCACGGACTATTCCCCTGAGGGGGCGAGGATCGGGGTGAAGATCGACCCCGACGGCTTCCACGTGATGCACAAAAGCGCCTATTCCGGTAAGTTTGGCGATTACAGTTCCTACTCTGACGAGTATGATGAGCTGAACGTAGACGCCGAGGCTGGATTGGAGGGCGACGATGAAGAGAACTAAGGCTTTCACCATCCCCTACACCATCTGGATGGCGCTTTTTGTGGTGGCTCCCATCCTCATGATCCTGATCTACGCCTTCTCTGGCGCGGACGGCGGGTTCACCCTGGCCAACTTCAGCACCATGGGCGACTATACCGTGGTGTTCGTGCGCTCCTTCCGTCTGGCCCTCATCGCCACGCTCATCTGCCTCGCCATCGGCTATCCGGTGGCCTATCTGCTCAGCAAAGAGGGGCCGCGGTTCCAGAGCGTCGCCACGGTGCTCATCATGCTGCCCATGTGGATGAACTTCCTTCTGCGCACCTACTCCTGGATGGCCATTCTGGAGAATAACGGCCTCATCAACCAGTTTTTGGGCCTTTTTGGCCTGGGGCCCTTCCAGATGATCGACACCCAGGGGGCGGTGGTGCTGGGCATGGTGTATAACTACCTGCCCTTTATGATCCTGCCCATCTACTCCGTCATCGTCAAGCTGGACAACTCCCTGGTGGAGGCGGCCCACGACCTGGGGGCCAACAGCGTGGTGGCCTTTCGCCGGGTCATCTTTCCCCTGTCTCTACCCGGGGTGCTCTCCGGCATCACCATGGTCTTCGTCCCCAGCGTATCCACCTTCGCCATCAGCACCATGCTGGGGGGCGGCACCGAGTACCTGCTGGGCGACCTCATCGAGCAGCAGTTCCTGGGCGGGGCCTATAATCCCCAGCTGGGGGCCGCCATCGCCCTGGTGATGATGGTCATTGTGGTGCTTTGTATGTGGGTGATGAACCGCTTCGGTGAGGGCGAGGAACAGGCGGTGGTACTATGAAGAAAAACTCCGCCTTCGGCCGTTTTTTTACGTTCCTGGTCTTCCTCTTTCTCTACGCCCCCATCATTCTGCTCATCATCTTCTCCTTCAACCAGAATAACAGTAACGTAGTCTGGGGGGGCTTTTCCCTCCACTGGTACAGGGAGCTGTTTCAGAACCGGATCATCATGCGAAGCCTCTACACCACCCTTCTGGTGTCTCTGCTGGCCACGGTGATCTCCACCATCGCCGGCACCTTTGCCGCCATCGGCTTCTACGGCCTGCGCCGGCGCGCCAGGAACGCCCTCACCACAGTAAACAACATCCCCATGATGAACGCCGACATCGTCACCGGCGTTGCCATGTGCCTGTTTTTCGTGGCCTTCTTCGCCCTGTGGAAGGACTTCGCCCTCTGGTTCAACTCTGTCCAGACCCTGCTGGTGCTGCCCACCCGGCTCACCCTGGGCTTCCCCACCCTGCTCATCGCCCACATCACCTTCGACATCCCCTATGTGCTTCTGTCGGTAAGCCCCAAGCTGCGCCAGCTGGACAAGAACCTCATTGACGCCGCCCAGGATTTGGGCTGCACCTGGTTCCAGGCTTTTTACAAGGTGATCCTGCCGGAGATCAAGCCGGGCATCGTCTCCGGGGCCCTCACCGCCTTCACCATGAGCATCGACGACTTCATCATCAGCTACTTCACCGCCGGCTCCTCCTCTTCCACCCTGGCCATGACCATCTACGGCATGACCAAGAAGCGGGTGAGCCCGGAGATCAACGCCATCTCCACCATCCTCTTTGTCACCGTGATCCTCCTGCTGGCCGTTATCAATATCCGGGAGGCCCGGCTGGAGAAGATGGCCCAGCGCCGCCAGGCCGCCCCCTCCGCCACGGTGGCGGAGATGGCCGGCCAAAAGCCCCACCGCACCCCCTTCCTGGCAAAGGCGGCAGCGGCTGTGGCTTGTGCCGCCGTGCTCGTCACCGCGGTGGTGGGCGCCTTCCAGAACACCCGCCAGCCGGTGGTGAACGTGTGCTCCTGGGGGGAGTATATCGACGAGGAACTCATCACCCAGTTTGAGGAGGAGACGGGCATCCTGGTCAACTACCAGACCGCCGAGAGCAACGAGGCCCTCTACTCCCTGCTGAAAAGCGGCGCGGGGGATTACGACGTCATCGTCCCCTCCGACTATATGATCTCGCAGCTTATCGAGGAGGATATGCTGGAGAAGCTGGACTACAGCAGCATCCCCAACTTCTCCCTCATCGACGACCGCTTCAAAAACCTGCCCTACGACCCCACCAACGAGTACACTGTCCCCTATACCTGGGGCACCGTGGGCATCATCTACAACACCGCCATGGTGACCGAACCCCCCGCCAGTTGGAGCGTCATGTTTGACGACCAGTACGCCGGGAACGTGCTCATGTTCCGCAACTCCCGGGACGCCATGGCCACCGCCCTGCTCTATCTGGGGTATTCCCTGAACACCACCGATGAAGCGGAGCTGCGCCAGGCCGCCGGCCTCATTGCCGACGCCAAAAGCCGCGGGGTCTACCAGGCCTTTGTCATGGACGAGATCCTCCAGAAGATGGAGGGGGGCAACGCCGCCATCGGCGCCTACTACGCCGGGGACTACCTCTCCATGGCGGAGAACAACCCCGATCTGGCCTTCGTTGTGCCTGAGGAGGGCTCCAACTGGTTCGTGGACGCCATGTGCGTGCTCAAGGACGCCCCCCATTACGAGGAGGCCATGGCCTGGATCAATTTCATCGCCTCCACCGAAGCCAATCTCCGCAACATGGACTTTATCTGGTACGCCTCCCCCAACAAAGAGGCCCTGGAGCAGTATCCCGCTTACTACGAGGCCCTCTATGAGGAGGAGCTGGATCAGGAGACCTACGAGACCATGGCCGCCCCGGCGGAAGTTCTGGAGCGGTGTGAGTCCTATGTATCTCTTCCCACGGAGACCCGGCGGCTCTACAATGAACTGTGGATCGGTCTGGGAATTCAATAAGGAGGAATTTGTATGTCTGTCGCAATTGGACTGACGGGCCGGGCCGAGACCGCGGTAGTTCACGAAAACACCGCCGCCGCTGTGGGCAGCGGGCTGCTGCCCGTCTTCGCCACTCCCATGATGGTGGCCCTGATGGAAAACGCCGCCGTCAACGCCCTGGAGGGACATCTGGCCGATGGAGAGGGCAGCGTAGGTACCCGTCTGGATATCTCCCACGACGCCGCCACCCCCGTGGGGATGAAGGTCTGGGCTGAGGCGGAGCTCACCGCCGTGGACGGCCGGGCTCTCACCTTCGCCGTCACCGCCTATGACGACGGCGGCGTCATAGGCAAGGGTGTCCACGGCCGGTTTCTCATTGACAACGCCCGCTTTCTGGCCAAAGCGGAAAAGAAAGCGGGGCGCGGGGCATGAAAGGCAAGAAAAGCCTGATGGCGGCCGCCGGGCTCTATCTGATCCTGGGTCTGGTGCTTCTTCTCTTCCCCGGGCTCACCACCGCCGTGTTCTGCGTGGCGGTGGGTGTGCTTTTGCTGCTCTACGGGGTCGTCACCATCCTCAGCTTCTTCGCCCACCGGGGCAGCAGCACCAGCTTTACCTTCCAGGCTGAGCTGATCCTGGGCATCCTCTCTGCCATCGTGGGCGCCTTCTTCCTCACCCACTCCGACTTTATCATCTCCATCATCCCCGCAATCCTGGGCCTCTACGTGGTCATCGACGGCCTGGTGAACCTGAAGCGGGGGCTGGATATGCGCGCCTTCGGCTACGCCGGCTGGACGGCCACGCTGGTCATGTCCCTGGTCTCTCTGACACTGGGGGCCGTCATTCTCCGGCATCCCTTCGGCGTGGGTCTGACCCTGTGGCGCATGATCGGCGCCGCCTTCCTCTATCAGGGCCTGTCCGATCTTTGGGCCATCCTCACCCTGAACAAGCTCACAAAGGACGAATAAATCTGAAAAAAGCCCGGCGCATAAGCGCCGGGCTTTTTTCAGCCATCTCCCCGCAGAACATTGTGGACGTATGCCTCCAGCTCATCCATGGATTTCACATGTCCCTTTTTGGAAATGATCTGTTCCCTGGCATACTGGGGGATCTGACTGAACAGCGCGGACGCCTTGGGTTCTCCGGAGAGCAGCGCCTCCAGATTCTTATACTGCTTCATCTTCTCTCACCTCGCCTTCAGTTTCTCCGCCCATATCTCTCCCATACCCGGAAAATTCAGGTTGCATCCGCCCTTTGATGGGTGTACAATAACAATAGCTTCCTTTCGTGAAACGAATCAAATGATCAGGAGGGATCGGTATGCAGTATAAGATCATCGGTGAGCCTCTTCCCGTGGTGGAGTGCCAGCTCGCCGCAGGAGAAGCTATGATCACCGAGCGGGGCTCCATGTGCTGGATGAGTCCCAACATGAAGATGGAGACCAGCGCGGGAGGCATGGGCAAGGCCTTTGGCCGCATGTTCTCCGGGGAGTCCATGTTCCAGAATACATACACCGCCCAGGGCGGTGCGGGAATGATCACCTTCGCCTCCAGCTTCCCCGGCTCCATCCGGGTCATTGACATCGCCCCCGGCCGGGAGGTGGTGGTGCAGAAGTCCGGCTTCCTGGCCTCCGAGGCGGGGATAGAGCTGTCCGTCTTCTTCCAGAAAAAGGCCAGCGCCGGCTTCTTCGGCGGCGAGGGCTTCATCATGCAGAAGCTCTCCGGTCAGGGCACCGCCTTTGTGGAGATCGACGGCTACGCCGTGGAGTACGAACTGGCTCCCGGCCAGCAAATGGTCATCGACACTGGCTATTTGGCCATGTGTGACGCCTCCTGTTCCATCGACATCCAGCAGGTCAAGGGGGTCAAAAACGTCCTCTTCGGCGGCGAGGGCCTCTTCAATACGGTGGTCACCGGCCCGGGCAAGATCGTTTTGCAAACCATGCCCGTCAGCAGCTTTGCCTCCGCGCTGAGCCCCTTCGTCTCCTCCGGCAGCTGACTCTCAGCGGGGGGCCGGGAACCACATCCCGGCCCCCGCTCTCTTTCGGGCACAAAAATTCAGGAAAACACTTGACAATCCGCTGGTATTTGGTATAATGATTCTTGCGTCTGCGACAGCGGCGCGAAAATAGCGGGTTTGTGTAAGGGTAGCACAGCAGACTCTGACTCTGTATGTGAGGGTTCGAATCCTTCACCCGCTGCCAAAAAGATAGCTCGGAGCATAGCTCTGGGCTATCTTTTTTATACAGTAGACTGAGATTTGAACCCTCACTATTTCAATCGGTTCCCGCTTGCGAAGCAAGCGGTGGGGGGGGGGGGGGGGGGGGGGGGG
>NZ_CALPCU010000013.1:0-69839 GCF_943193085.1 Vermiculatibacterium agrestimuris
GGGGCGGGTCCCGGACCCGCCCGCCTCCACCAGCGTCACACAATACCAGGAAGTCCCGGCAAAGGAACTGTTGTGATAAAGCTTTACCAGATCCCCATCCCGGACTCCGGCGGCGATCTTCGGCCCGCCGGAGTAGTTGGTGTCCCCGTGCATCCAGTAGTAGGCGTCGTACTCTTCCAGGTAGGTGAATTGGTCCAGCCCCACCTTGTTGGTCTCCTCCAAAGAGCGGCCGGTGTACTCCACCAGGAGCCGGTCTATCTCCCCAGCGGTCATCTTATAGCCCGGGCAGGGCATATCCTCCCAGGTATCAAAGCCAAAGGCCGCCGTTAACTCGGCGTCGCTGATCTCCCCGTCCCCCATCTCACAGTAGAACAGCTCATAGAGGTCGATGTCCTCGGGACGGTCATAGAGGATGAGGGGGTTGGCAAACTGGTTGCGGAAGTTATAGAGGGAGGCCTCCGGAGAGGAGAAGAACTCCTCATTGAACCACCGCAGCTCCTCCCCGGTGAGGGCCTCTGGCCCGCTGACGGGCACCTTGCCATCACTGCCTGGTTTGCCCCCCGTGAAGGTGCAGGCGGAGACGACACCCGCCAGCACCGCCACGGCCAGGGCCGCCGCCATGACCTGCCTGGGCCGCCTGGCGATGCGGCTCACCCGGTCTTTCAGTTGCTTTTTCCCGGCGGTCATGGTGGTGGCCGCGATCATGGGATTGGAGACCTTCTTCACCGGGATAAGGGACAGCAGGGTCTGCCCATAGGGGATGCGCTCTTCCTCCCCCAGGGCTCTCAACACGCTCTCGTCACAGGCCAGCTCACAGTCGGCCCTGGAGCACCGGGCGGCGACCCACACCAGGGGATCGAACCAGTAGACGGTCAAACAAACGCACCGCAGCAGGGCCCACAGTGGGTCGAGATGCCGGGCGTGGGTGGCCTCGTGAGAGAGCACGTGGCGGAGCTTTTCGCTGTCGGTGGCCACGGCGGGGGTGATATAGATGGAGCGGCCAAACAGGCAGGGGGAGGGGATCACACCCTCAGGCACCAGGTAAACCGCCTGTTTTACCCCGTAGGGGTGGGCTGTGCCCGCCCACTCTCTTCTATATTTCCTTAGTCTGAAATAAAACCCCAAATTACTCACCAGGAAAAACCCGCCCATCAAAACCATCCCGGCCTTCCAAACCAAAGCCAGCACCTGCTCCACCGACAGCTTCCGGTACTGCACGGCTGTCTCGTCGCTCTGGGCCACCCACACCCGGTCCTGGGCGGGCTCGATGGCCAGCTCCGGGGCGGCGTCGGGGGCGGTGGGGTGCTGGACCAGGGGGGCCTGGGCCACAGGCACGAACACCGGGGCGGCCACCCGGCCGGCCACCACCGTCTGCACCGGCTGGGTGGCAGTAAGGACCGAGAACTCTGTCGCCGGTAGGCTGACCGGCACCAGCAGGCGCACCAGCACCAGGGCCCACAGGGCATACTGCACCCGCCGGGACAGCACCCCCTTGAATCCCTGCCGGATGGCCAGTAGGGCCAGGATCAGGGCGGACGAGGTGATCAGGATCTCCTTCATCATGTCAGTCTCCCTCCTTTGCGCTCTCCAGAATGGCGGTGAGCTCGTCGATGTCCTCCTGGGTCAGGGCCCGGGAGTCCACCATGGCGGACATCATCAGTCCCAGCCGGCCCCCATAGACCTTGTCCAGAAAGCTCCTGGTCTCGCTCTGGGCCGCGTCCTCCTTCTTCAGGACGGCGGAGTACCGCTTGGCGGGGTGGCCCCCGTCGTGGGCCACCGCCCCCTTGGCCTCCAGCCGGGAGAGCATGGTGATGACGGTGTGCTTGCCCCAGCCCGTCTCGGAGTGCAGGGCGGCGGTGAGCTGGGTGATGGTGAGGGGCGCGCCCTGCCAGAGCTTGTTCATCAGCTTCCACTCGCCGTCGGATAAATTGACCTTCATGGAAAACACCTCCTTTTGGTAAACGGCTGTCTACCTTCTATCATCAGTATAGCAGGGAGGTATACAAATGTCAACCCAAATAAAATGACAAAAAAGTTACACTATTTTTCAAAAGAGATACAAAAAGCCCCGGCAGCGTGATGCTGCCGGGGCTTTTTTACAAACTGTGTCACTGGGCCTTTGCCACGATGACCCGGATACGGCCGCCCTGGGCGGCGTCCTTGTCGTAGTAGCCGGTGAGGCTGTAGCCCGTGCGTACCCGATCCAGGCTGGACAGCCGGTAGGTGCTGTTTTCCAGCACATAGACCACCGCCTGATCCCACATGGGGAAGGTGTCGCCGTTGGAGAAGGTGGCCACGGAGGCGTCCGCCCCGGTGAGCCGGGCGGAGCGCAGGGTCGTCATCTTTTCGGGGGAGGCCAGGCTGCCCTTTATCTGCACGGGGCCCTTGCTCAGATTCAGGATGCCGTTTTCCTTCACAAAGCCGTAGGTCTGCCCGCCGATGTCATATTGGTAGGCGCCGTAGAAGGCGCTGATAGAGCCGGGGATGGGGGTGACGGTCTCGTTGACCTCGGTGAGCACGCCGTAAGCGCACAAATCGCCGGTGGCGTCGTCCAGGATGAGCACGTCCACCTCGCCGTTGGCGTTCTTCCGGCAGTAGCGCACATCGCCGCTTTCCAGGCTCATGCCCGCCAGGCGGCTGGGGTAGAGCTTCACCGCCGCGCCGGTGCCGTCGGTGTCCAGGATCTCCACGTCCTCGGCGAATTTGGTGCTGCCGATCTGGGTGCCCGCGGCGTTGACCTTACCGGAGATGGAGCTGCCGGAGAGGCGGGAGACCTTGGCGTCGCCCCGGTCGGCCACCGCCACCTGCACCAGGTTCCCCGCCTTGAGGGAGGAGCCTGCGTCCAGGGGATAGGAGTAGGTTTGACCGTCGGTGGCGGCGATGAGGGCGGTCTTGGCGGTGTAGCTGTTGCCGCTCTGGTCGGTGTAGGCGGCGTCGGTCACCGCCTGCACCACGCCGTAGAGGGTGCCGCTGCCCGCGGCGGAGGAGGCTACCGCCGCCACCTGGCCGTCCCGGCCCAGCAGGAGGGTCACCGTGTCTCCGGTCTTATAGGCGCCCAGGTTGGACAGGGCGTAGGCCGCCTCGGCGGTCTCGATGGAGTAGGTCTTGCCCGCCACGGTGACAGCCTGGGGGCTGGCGGCGGAGGGGGAGACCGCCTGGTACAGGCCCGTCACCTTGTTGGAGTACGCCCACAGGGTGCGCATGGAGGCGGAGTAGTAGATCACGTCATTGGGCTGGAGGGCGGCCAGGGTGGCCAGGGAGCCGCCCCGGTACACCGTGGCGGTGTCCACGTCAAAGTTGATCTTGCCGCGCCAGTCGCCCTCCATCACCACCGGGCCGTTCATGGCGGCGTTGATGAGTCCCACCCGGTCGATCTCCCCGGCGGCGGTGAGGGGATAGCCCAGAGAGGTCAGATAGGGCGTTCCCGTCTTGGTGGCGGCGGTGAGCAGGTTGTAGAACAGGTACATGGCATCCTGCCGTGTCATGGCACTGGTCTGGCCGATGGTGATACCCTCGTCCAGATCCTCTTTATAGTAGAGGGCCATCTGCCCCGCGGGCCAGGCCCCGGAGAAGTCGCTGTCGCTGTAGCCCAGCAGACGCACCGCCATGGTCACCCCCTCCTGGAGGGTGATGGAGCGGTCGGGCTCAAAATAGCCGTAGACGTTGCCGTTGACATACCCGGCGGCCACGGCGGCCTCCACATAAGGGGCCGCCCAGTGGGTGTAGGGGACATCGGGGTAGGGGGAGACCGTGGTGGTCGCGCCCACATTCTTTCCCCTGGGGGAGGCGGCGATGACCAGCTTGGTGAACTCCGCCCTCGTCACCTGGCGGGAGAGCATCAGATCGCCCTCCTCATTGCCCGTCATGATGTCCAGCGCGGCCAGAACCTGAGCCATGTCGGCGGTGGTGACCTGGGCGGCGTGGGCGGCGGGGAGGAGGCTGGCCGACAGGGCCAGGGAGAGCAGGATGGGTAAGATTCGTTTCTTCATGGTAGATACTCCTTATCAATCGTATCTCAGGGCGTCGATGGGGTTGAGCTTGGCCGCCTTGTTGGCGGGCAGATAGCCGAAGAGGATGCCGATGGCCACCGAGACCCCGAAGGCCACGGCGATCCCCTGAAGGGTGGGCATGGCCACGAATCCGTCATTGCCGGTGCCCAGCACCAGGGCGATGACATTGGTGATCGCATTGGCCATGATGATGCCCAGCACGATGCCGATGCCGCCGCCGATGGCGGAGGTGGTGCCCGCCTCGATGATGAACTGGCTGCGGATATCCCGGCCCTTGGCCCCCAGAGATTTGCGGATGCCGATCTCCCGGGTGCGCTCGGTGACGGACACCAGCATGATGTTCATGATGCCGATGCCGCCCACCAGCAGGGAGATGGCGGCGATGAGGGTGAGGATGGCCATGAGCAGGTTTACCATGGAGTCCATGGCGTCCATCATCTCCGCCGAGGTCAAGACTACGTAGTAGTCGGTGTCGTGGTAGGCCTTGAACAGGCGGTTTTCCACGATGCCCTTGGCCGCGGCGGCGGTGGAGCGGTCGGTGGAGGTGAACATATAAAGGACGTACCACTGGGAACCGCCCAGCCGGTTGGCCTGGGTATAGGGGATATAGATGCAGTCGTCACTGCTGCCCTCTGAGCTGTCTCCGCTTTGGTCCAACACCCCCACCACGGTAAAGGGAGCTCCGGAGACAGTGAGGGTCTTGCCCAGGGCGTCCCCGCCGAAAGCCTCCTGCTCCAGGTAGGAGCCGATGACGCACACCGCCATCTCCCGCTCCACATCCACGTAGGACAGGAAGCGGCCTTTGCCCAGGGAGGAGCCGGTCATGATGGTGTTCTTGTTGACATTGTAGAAGGTCTCGCCCACGCCGTAGACGCTGGTGCGCTTAAACTCGTCGCTGCCCTGGCGGACGGTGCCCTGGACGCTGTTATAGGGGGTGACCCCGGAGAGGTACTGGGGGTACTTCTCCACCAGGGCGTACATATCGTCGGCCTTCACGTCCAAAGAGGAGCCGGTGAGATAGACCTGGGCCTGGACCAGGTTGGAGCCCATCTCCTCGAACTGGTCGTTCATGTAGTTCTGCATGCCGTTGCCCAGGGAGGTGATGATGATGACCGCCGCCACGCCGATGATGATGCCCAGCATGGTCAGCAGGGAGCGCATCTTGCTGGTCATCAGGCTCTTCACCGCCAGGCGGAAGGATTGTCCGAAGTTCATTCCCCCACCTCCTCGACCAGGAGGGCGGCAAAGCCGTCGTCTTCGTCGGCGGCCCCGGTCTCCTCGGGCTGTACCACAGCCTGGGGATCCTGGGAGTCCCCGTCGTAGATGATCCTGCCATCCTGAAGGCGTACGATGCGCTTGGCCTTCACGGCGATGGAGTTATCGTGGGTGATGAGGACTACGGTGTCCCCCTCGGCGTTGAGCTTCTGGAGGAAGGAGAGCACCTCCCGGCCGGTGCGGGAGTCCAGGGCTCCGGTGGGCTCATCGGCCAGGATCACCGAGGGGTTCCCCGCCAGGGCCCGGGCGATGGACACCCGCTGCTGCTGGCCGCCGGAGAGCTGAGAGGGCAGGTTCTTCCGCTTGTCGGCCAGACCCACCCGCTCCAGAGACCGGATGGCCCGTTCGTGGCGCTCCTCGGCGGAGACGCCGGCGTAGAGGAGGGGCAGTTCCACGTTCTCCTGGACGTTGAGCTTGGGGATGAGGTTATACTGCTGGAAGATGAAGCCCAGCATTTTGTTGCGGATCTCCGCCTGCTGGTCGTCCTCCATGGTGGACACATCGATGCCGCCCAGATGGTAAGTGCCGGAGGTGGGCACATCCAGACAGCCGATGATGTTCATGGCGGTACTTTTGCCGGAGCCGGACTGGCCCACGATGGCCACGAATTCCCCCTGGTCGATGGTGAGATCCACCCCGTCCAGGGCGTGGACGGTCTCCTCGCCCATCTGGTAAATTTTGTAGATGTCTTTGAATTCGATGAGGTGTTCCATAGCTTACATCCCCATCATGGCGCTCATAAAGCTGGAGGCGGCGTTGGGGATGAAGACCACATCCCCCTCCTCCAATCCGGAGAGGACCTCAATGTACTCATCGTTGTTCCGGCCCAGCTCCACCGGGCGCTGTTCCAGCTTGGTAAAGTCCGCCAGGCCGCCGTTCTCGTCCAGGGCGCCCTCTCCGGCCACCAGGACGTAGGGGATCTCGGAGCGCTGGATGGCGTCCACGGGGACGCAGAGGACGCTGCCTACCTCCTCCACGATGATGTTGGCCGAGACGCTCATGCCGGGGAGAAGGCCCTCAGCGGCCAGGTCCTGGCCGTTGCCGTCCACTGCCACGGTGACGGGGTAGGAGGTGTTGCCGTTCTGGGTGGTGCCGTTGATGTTCACCTTTTCCACCACGCCGGTAAACTCCTGTCCGTCCAGAGCGTCGGCAGTGAAGGTGACCCTCTGGCCCGCCTGGACCCGGACCACGTCCATCTCGGAGACGTTGATGTCAAAGGTGAGGCGGGACATATCATAAATGACCGCCAGGAAGGCGTTGGCTCCAGTGGAGGAGGCGGTGGAGGGGTCGTAGTTGTCCCCCTCCTTATAATTTTTCTCGATGACGGTGCCGGTGATGGGGGAGGTGATGGTGTAATCCTCCAGGCTGTCCTCGGCGCGCTGGAGGCTGTCCTGGGCGTTGCGCAGAGCCAGGCGGGCGTTGTCCAGCTGAATGGCGGCGGCGTCGATCTGATCCTGCATCTGGGTCTCCTTGAATTCGCCCACGACCTGGCCGTCGGCGACCCGGTCGCCCTCGTGGAGCGTCAGGGTCTCCAGCTCCCCGGAATACTTGGCAATGAGCTGCTTGCTCTCGCCGTAGGCGAACTGGCCGGAGGAGGCGCAGGTCACATCTCCCACGGCGGCGGAGCCCATGGAGGTATCGGAGAGGGCCCCGGGGTTTTGGACGGTGATGGTCACGTTCCGCACCAGAGTGCCGCCTGCGCCCACGGCGTCGGTGGCGGCGATCTCGGTAATGGTGCCGTAGAGGATCTCGGCGGTGCCCGAGACGGTGACCGAGGCGGACTGGCCCACATAGAACCCGGCGGCGCTCACCGAGTGGAAGGGCACCTCCAGCTTCATGTTGTCCCGATCCAGGATGTCGGCGACGGGGGTGCCCGCGCCCACGGTGTCGCCGGGATCCACATAGACCTTGGTGACCACGCCGTTGGCGTTGGCCTTTACCTGCCGGTCTTCGGCGTTGTCATTGCGGGTGCGGACGAGGCTGTCGTAGTTGAGCTGGGCGGACTGCACCGAGAGCTGGGCCTGCTCCACGCCGGTGCGGGCCTGCTTGATGGCGTTCTCCACGTCGGAGGCGTCGATGGTGAACAGCACGTCGTCCTTCTCCACCGTGTCCCCCTCCTCAAAGGGGGCGGTGAGGATCTCCCCCTTGATGAGGGTGGTGGCCTTGTAGGAGTCGTTGGACTTGATGGTGCCCGGGCCGGTGACGGCCACGGTCAGGTCCTGCACCTGGGCCACGGCAGGCAGGTAGTTGCCTGCCGCACTCTGGATCCCGCTGGACATACAGCGGGACAGGGCAAAGATGATGAGGGCTGCGATCACGGCCAGGATGACGAGCCGTTTGACCCACTTTTTCTTCTTTTTGGGAACCTGGAGCTTGGGAGTCTCCTTGACGGGAGTTTGGACATTGCTTTGGTCGGCCATATGTATGTTCTCCTTCCGGATCCATTCTTGGAGCTTGAATCAAGTTTGCAGTATAGCATGGTGAAAAGAAAAAAGTGTAAACATAAAGTTAAAATTCGTTTAAGAAGAGAAACTGGGGCGGTTAGCCTGTGCTTATTATTATATAACCTCACAGGGGAAAAAGCAAATCCCTCCCCGCCGCCAAAATTTTGTCCTGGCGGGTATAAATGGCAGGGAAGGGGGCACAATAGGCCCTGGAGGTGTTAAAAACCAATGAAACGAACCATGGGAGAGCGCGCAGGCGACTTCATGGCGGGGAAGGGCTTCTACATAGTCCTTCTCCTGTGCGTCGCAGCGCTGGGAGCTTCGGGCTATTATCTTTTTTCCGGTATGACCAACGACCCCGGGCAGGCAGTGAGCGGCCCGGCCACGGTGGTGGTGACACCCGCCCCTGTGCCGAGTCTCGCCCCCGCCCCCACTCAGGCGGCGGTAGAGCCGCCCACCACCGCCGCACCCAGGCCGGTGCAGACCGCCCCGCCCATTCCGGAGGCTACGTCCGCCCCTGCGGCGCAGCCGCCTGCCACCGCCACCGCCAGCGTCTTCACCTGGCCGGTGAAAGGGGAGGTGCTGCGGGGCTACAGCATCGACACCCTGGTCTATGACAAGACCATGGGGGACTGGCGGGCCCACGTCGGACTGGACATTGCCGCCCCTGTGGGCACTCAGGTCATGGCCCCCGCCGGGGGCACGGTCAGCGACATCTACACCGACGACATGATGGGCACCGTGGTGGAGATCCTCCACGCCGACAACGTCATCAGCGTCTGCGCCAACCTGGGGGAGATCCCCACGGTGGAGATCGGCGACACGGTGCGCACCGGCGACATCATCGGCGCGGTGGGTACCTCCGCCATCGCCGAGAGCAGTGAGGAGGCCCATCTGCACCTGTCTATGACCAAGAGCGGCATCAGCGTCGATCCGCTGAACTACCTGCCCTGAAACTGAAGGGTTCCGCAATAGCCACACATCCTTTGGAAAAATGAAATAAGCGCGCCGGCAGAACAGCCGCGTTCACAGCAGAGAGGGGCCTTGTGGCCCCTCTCTGCTTGCGCTTCACCGGCACGGCCCATCTAAAATAACACATAAGTGTTCAAATGTCAACAAATGTGTTCATTCGGAGAAGACTTACCATTTACACTATATAAGTGAGGTGATCCTATGAGCACAGAGCAGTTAGATCCCGCCGCCGTAGGCCGGGCCCTCGCCAGGGTGCGGCTGTCCAAAGGCATTACCCAAGAGGTGCTCAGCGGCCTGGCCGTTATCGGGCGCAGCCATCTGAGCGCCATCGAGCGGGGGGAGCGAAAGCCAACGCTTGAGACCATTTACCGCATATCCAATGCCTTGGATATCCCCATGTCCAAGCTTGTGGAGGCCATTGAGGAGGAACTGGCGGAGAGATAAGCCCTCCACACCCCCTTTTCTTTATTGACACCTTGTGCTATAATACCTCCGACTGGTTCCCCACCCAGTCCAACCGGTACAGAGAAAGCCGTCCGGAGGTCATGCGCCTTGCCTCCGGGGAAAGGTACCTGTACCGCTGTGCGCGGCGCGCGTACTCTAAACAAAAAATGGAGGTATTTTATCATGCGCAAATTTTCCACCCGCGATCTGACCCTGGCGGCCATGGTGGCCGCCCTCTACGCCGTGATGGGCTATTTCGGCAACATCTTCGGCCTCACCTTCGGCCCGATCCAGTTCCGCTTTGCCGAGGCACTCACCGTTCTTCCGTTCCTGTTTCCCGGCACGGTGCCGGGCCTCTTTGTGGGCTGTGTCATCGTCAACCTGCTCTCCCCCTATGGCCCGCTGGACATCGTGGTGGGCTCGGCGGCCACCCTCATGGCCGCGGTCTGGACGAGCAGGCTGAAAAGTAAGTGGTTGGCCCCTCTGCCCCCTGTGATCTGCAACACGGTGCTGGTGGGCTTCACCATCGGCTGGGCGGAGGCAGGCGGCTTTACCGCAAAGCTTCCCGTGGCCTGGCTGGTCAACGGCCTGAGCGTAGGGGCGGGGGAGCTGGGCGTTTGCTATGTGCTGGGCCTGCTCCTGCTGGAGGTCATGCCCAGGATCGGCTATTTCCGCACGATGATCCCGGAGAAGCGGCTGTCTGTGCTGTAAAACCTGTTTTACAAAGGAGGATGCCCCATGAAAGTCCGCAAAGCAGTCATTCCCGCCGCCGGCCTCGGCACCCGGATGCTGCCCGCCACCAAGACCGTCCCCAAGGAGATGCTTCCCATGGTGGACAAGCCGGTGCTGCAGTACATCATTGAGGAGGCGGTCTCCGCCGGCATTGAGGACATCCTCATCGTCACCAACCGGGCCAAGTCCGCCATGGACGACTACTTCGACTACTACCCCGAGCTGGAGCACCGGCTGGAGGCGGCGGGGAAGGAGAAGGAGCTGGAGGCGGTGAAGCAGGCCGCGGATCTGGCCAACATCTTCTACGTCCGGCAGAAGGAGACCAAGGGCCTGGGCCACGCCATCTGGCGCTCCAAGCGTTTCGTGGGGGAGGAGCCCTTTGCCGTGCTGCTGGGGGATGACATCATGCGCGCGAAAAAGCCGGTCATCGGCCAGCTCATCGCCGCAGCCGAGCAGTATAACGCCAGCGTCATCGGCGTGCAGCAGGTGTCCGACGAGGTGGTGTCCAAATACGGCGTGATCAAGGCGGAGCCTTTGGCTGAGCGGGTCTTTACCGTTCGGGACATGCAGGAAAAGCCCACCCTGGCCGAGAAGTTTTCCAATTACGCCGTCCTGGGCCGCTATGTGCTCGGCCCCGACATCTTCGACATCCTGGAGAATCAGACCCCCGGCTACGGTGGGGAGATCCAGCTCACTGACGGCCTGAAAAAGCTCTGCCCGCAAAACAGGCTCCTGGCGGTGGACTTTGAGGGGCGGCGCTACGATACCGGCAATCTGAAGGGCTTTTTGGAGGCCACCATCGATTTTGCTCTGGATCATCCGGAGACCGGGGCGTGGCTCAGGGAGTTCCTCAAGGAGAAGGCCGCAATATTATAAGGAAGCTGAAGAGAGGCGCTTCGTGGGGAGGCGCCTCTCTTTTTTGATCCTATCCGCATTTCTTCGGATTTTCCTTGACATTTTCCCAAATTCCGTTATAATAATGAAGCCTGTCTAAAGCGATATGCTTATTCAGAGCTCCTTGCTCCCGGCGGAGACCGGGGGCCACAAGACCATAAGGAGGTGCAAGAAAAATGGCAAAACTGAACGCGAATTACGAGGCGGTGTATATCATCGACCCCCGTAAGAACGAGGAGGACACCGCCGCTCTGGTGGAGAAGTTCAAGGCCCTGGCCGAGAGCAACGCCACCCAGGTGGAGGTGGACGAGTGGGGCAAGCGCCACCTGGCCTATCCCATCCAGGATCAGAACGAGGGCTACTACGTGCGCATGACCTTTACCGCCGAGCCCGCCTTCCCCGCCGAGCTGGATCGTATCTTCCGCATTACCGACGGCGTCATTCGTTCCATCATCGTCTGTCTGGACGAGTAAGGAGGAAGGGACATGCTCAATCGCATCGTCCTCATGGGACGACTGGTGGCCGATCCTGAGTTGCGCACCACCCCTGCCGGGGTCACCGTGGCCACCTTCCGCGTCGCCTGCGACCGGGACTTCAAGAACAAGCAGACCGGCGAGCGGGAGACTGACTTTATCAACATCGTGGTCTGGCGTCAGACCGCGGAATTCGTCAGCCGTTACTTTACCAAGGGCCGCATGGCCGTGGTGGAGGGCCGGCTCCAGATCCGCAACTACACCGACCGGGACGGCAACAAGCGCACTGCCGCGGAGGTGGTGGCCGACAGCGTCTACTTCGGGGATTCCCGGAGAGATGGCGAGGGCGGCGGCTTCTCTCCCGCTTACGGCGCGCCCGCCGGCGGCTTCGGCGCCCCCGCCGCATCTGCGGGGAGCTATGAGGCTCCCAGCGGAGGCGACCAGTTCGCTGAGCTGGCCGATCCGGACGGCGATCTGCCGTTCTGAAAACGGCGTCTATTTTAGCTTAAAGGAGGTTATCCGTTATGCCTATGGAAAATAGAGAGCAGCGTCCCCGCGGCCGCAAGCGCCGCAAGGTGTGCACCTTCTGCGTGGACAAGGTGGAGCACATCGACTACAAGGACGCCGCCAAGCTTAAGCGGTTCCTGTCCGAGCGCAGCAAGATCCTGCCCCGCCGTACCACCGGTACCTGCGCCATGCATCAGCGTCAGCTGACCGTGGCCGTGAAGCGGGCCCGCCAGATCGCTCTGCTGCCCTACGTGACCGACTGAGGTATCTTCTCAAAAAGAAGGATGCCGCCGGCAAATGCCGGCGGCATCCTTTTTGTTTTTATTACGCGCTCTGCCCCACCGCAAAAGAGCGGTTACCGGTCGGAGGGCACCACCTTGCCCAGTTTACTGCGGAAGGGGGCGGGCAGATATTCGTCGGAATCCTCCGGCCCGGTCATGGCCCGCATGCGTGCCCGCACCTGGAAGATACAGTCCTCCCGCTGGGCCCGGCCCATGACCACATCCTCAGCGAAGGCGTGACAGGAGGGGGCGCCGCAGGAGCCGCACAGCAGACCGGGCAGCTGCCGCTCCAGGTCGTGAATGGCGGACATCTTCTCCATGGCGACGGTGCGGTCGGGATCCAGAAGATAGACCGGGGCGAACTCCAGTTCCTTGTCCGCCTGGACAATGGCGGGGTCTCCCACCTGGTCGTCGTAACTGCAGGCCACATCGGGCAGGCTTCGGATCAGGTGCCGCAGCCGCATGGTGGACACAAAGGGATCCTCCACGGTGAGGCAGCCGCCCACACATCCCTGGGTGCAGGCGCACAGCTCCACGAAGTCCACGTCGGGCACCCGGTCGTCCTCGATGGCCGCCAGGATGCGAATGACGCTGTCCATGCCGTCCACGGCCAGGAACCGCTCCGAGCTTCCCCGGGCGCTGGCCTCGCCGCCGCAGAAGGCCCACCGCACCCCGGCCTTTCCGGCGGAGGAGGGGGTGTGGGGCGCGTCCAGCTTCTGCATGGGGGAGAGCAGGCGTAAGTACAGGTCGCGAATGGAGAAGGCGCCGTCCAACACCGGCTGCTGCAGGTCGTCGGGGGAATGGGCGGCGGTGACCTGGGCCGAGCAGGGCACGATGGCGAAGACGCCGATCTGCTCCGGCAGAAGTCCCGTCTCTTCCACCGCTTTCTTCCGGGCCAGAATGGCGGCCAGCTCCATGGGGGTGATGGTGGAGGTGATGTGCTCCAAAAGCTGGGGGAAACGGATGCGGATGAGCCGCAGGGCCGCCGGACAGGCCGAGGAGATCACCGGCAGCTTCTTTTCCGCGGCGTCGCCGGGGTGCTTTCTGGCGTAGTCGGACAGGAGCTCCGCGCCCTTGGCAGTCTCATACACTGCGTGGAAGCCCAGCTCCAGAAGTCCGTCCAGCACCCGCCCCACCTCGTCCAGATGCTGGAACTGGCCGTAGAGGGCCGGGTCGGGCAGAGCCACGGTATATTGGAACTCCTCCAGGCAGGAGAAGGGGTCGCTGCGGGCCTTGATGGCCTTGTGGGGGCAGCATCGGATGCACTCGCCACAGTCCACGCACCGCTCGGTGAGGATGGTGGCCTTGCCCCGGCGGACGCGGATGGCCTGGGTGGGGCAGTTTTTCATGCAGGTGGTGCAGCCCCGGCAGCGGGCGTACTCAATAGAAACGGAATGCTGCACGGAAGTTCACCTCAAATTTTGATCTTGATGGTGACGGTAGTGCCCTTGCCTACCTCTGTCTCAATGTCCATCTCGTCGGAATAGCGCTTCATGTTGGGAAGTCCCATGCCCGCGCCGAAGCCCAGATCCCGGGCCATGTCTCCGGCGGTGGAGTATCCCTCCTGCATGGCCCTGTCGATATCGGGAATGCCGGGGCCCTGGTCGATCATGCGGATGACGATCTCGTCCATCCCCACGTCCACCTCCGCCTGGCCGCCGTCGGCGTGGATGACCATGTTGATCTCACCCTCATACATGCAGATGGAGGCGCGGCGGATCACATCGGGGGGCAGTCCCAGCTTCTTCAGGGTGAGCTTCATTTTGCTGGAGGCCTCGCCGGCCTCGATGAGGTCGCCGCCCTCCACGGGATATACCAGTTTGACTGCTTCCATGCTCAAACATCTCCTCTCAATCCGGCGGCGTACAGCTTGCCGCAGGCGTCATACATCCGAATGGGGGCGCGCATGATCACCATGTCCCGTTCCCTGGCCAGCGCCAGCACGTTCTCGTCGGGCTGCTTGCCCCGGACAAAGGCCACGCACTTCATATCCATCATGTCCGCCGTGCGGATCACCTGGGGGTTTACAAGACCGGTGAGCAGCAGAGCCTGGTTCTTCACATAGGCCAGCACGTCGCTCATAAAATCGCTGCCGCAGGCGGAGAAGACCTCCCTGTCCAGCTCATCCTCCCCGTAAAGCACCTCAGCATCGAGAATGTCGCGCACCTCAGAAAGCTTCATGGTATTTCCTCCCAAAAACTAAACTTACGATTCTGCTTTTTTATTGTAGCACGCCGTGGGCCGCTTGTAAAGCTAATTGTTCTATTTTTCACAAAGTTTTTTGCCCCGGCGCCTCTCCTTTCGCCATCCCTTACCTTGACGAAAGAGCACAAGACAACTATAATGAACTTTAATTAACCCAAAAGCAGCTTTTTGAGAGAAATAAGGAGGTCATTTACAATGGGAGATCGTGTCTACAACTTTTCCGCGGGGCCCTCGATGCTGCCGCTTACGGCCCTGGAGCGGGCGGGAGCCGAGATCACCAACTATCAGGGCTCCGGCATGTCCGTCATGGAGATGAGCCACCGCTCCAAGGTGTTCCAGAAGATCTTTGACGACACCCAGGCCAAGTTCCGCAAGGCTCTGAACGTTCCCGAGGGCTACAAGGTGCTGTTTCTCCAGGGGGGCGCCTCCACCCAGTTTTCCGCCGTACCCCTGAACCTGATCGGCAGGACGGGGCGGGCGGACTACGCCGTCACGGGCAACTTCTCCAAGCTGGCCTATAAGGAGGCCCTGAAGTACGGCGAGGTCAGCGTGGCCGCCACCAGCGAGGATGAGAACCATACCTATATCCCCGCCCAGTCTCAGTTGAAGCTGGATCCCCAGGCCAGCTACTTCTACTACTGCGCCAACAACACCATCTACGGCACCGAGTGGCAGTATGTGCCCGAGACTGGGGATGTGCCCCTGGTGTGCGACATGTCCTCTGATATCCTCTCCCGTCCCGTGGATGTGAGCAAGTACGGGATCATCTTTGCCGGCGCCCAGAAGAATATGGCTCCCGCGGGTCTCACGGTGGTCATCATCAAAGAGTCCCTGGCCGGCCATGAGTTGCCCTTCACCCCTCTGATGATGAACTATAAGACCATGATCGACAAGGACTCCATGTACAATACGCCCCCCTGCTGGTGCATCTATATGCTGGGCCTGGTGCTGGACTGGCTGGAAGAGCAGGGCGGCGTGGAAGGCATGGAGAAGATCAAGCACGGGAAGGCCAAGCTCCTCTATGACGTGCTGGACAGCTCCCGGCTCTTCACCTGCGCCGCCGAGGAGGGCAGCCGCTCCGACATGAACGTGACCTTCCGCTCGGTGAGCGAGGAGCTGGACGCGAAATTCGTGGCCGAGGCCACCGCGGCGGGCTTCACCAATCTGAAGGGCCACCGCAACGTGGGCGGTATGCGGGCCTCCATCTACAACGCCATGCCTGTGGAGGGCGTGGAGAAGCTGGCCGATTTCATCAGAGCCTTTGATAAGGCCAACGGTTAAGGAGGGGCCGCCATGTTTCGCATTAAAACCTTGAATAAGATCTCCCCCGCCGGGCTCAGCCAGTTGGACAAAGCACGCTATGCCGTCTCTGACAGCGAGGAGAACGAGGATGGCGTTCTTGTCCGTTCGGCGGACATGCAGGACTACGTCTTCCCGGAAACCCTTCGGGCCATTGCCCGGGCCGGCGCGGGCACCAACAACATCCCCGTGGACCGCTGCTCCCAGGCGGGCATCGTGGTCTTCAACACCCCCGGGGCCAACGCCAACGCCGTCAAGGAGCTGGCGGTGTGCGCCCTGCTGCTGGCCTCCCGCCGGGTGGTGGACGGCTCCCGCTGGATCCACGACCAAGTCCTCTCCGGCGTGAATGTGGAGGATGTGGTGGAGAAGGGGAAGAGCCAGTTCACAGGCCCCGAGCTGCAGGGCAAGACCCTGGGCGTCATGGGCCTGGGGGCCATCGGCGTCCAGGTGGCCAACATCGCCACCAAGCTGGGTATGACGGTCTATGGCTACGACCCCTACCTGTCCGTGAACGCCGCTCTCAACCTGTCCCGGATGGTTCACGTCACGGCTGAGACGGAGACCATCTATAAAAACTGCGACTATATCACCATCCACGTCCCCCAGAACAAGGAGACCCGCGGGATGATCAACGAGGACGCCATCCACATGATGAAGGGCGGCGTGCGCATCGTTAACCTGGCCCGGGGCGGCCTGGTCAACGAGGACGATCTCATTGAGGCGCTGGGCTCCGGCAAGGTGGCCGCCTATGTCACCGACTTCCCCACCAATAAGCTGGCGGGGGCACGGAACGTGACCCTCATCCCCCACCTGGGAGCCTCCACCCCGGAGAGTGAGGAGAACTGCGCGGTCATGGCCGCCCAGGAGCTGCGGGATTACCTGGAAAACGGCGACATCCGCAACAGCGTCAATCTGCCCACTCTGGTGCAGCCCTGGTCGGGCATCGCCCGGCTGTGCGTCATCCACGCCAACAGCCCCGGTATGCTGGCCAGGATCACCGCCGTCCTCTCCGCTGAGGGGGTCAACGTGGAGAACCTGACCAACAAGTCCAAGGGGGAGTACGCCTACACCGTGGTGGATATCGGCAGCCGCATTGGGGAGAAAGAGGTGGAGGGCATCCGCGCCATCGACGGCGTTCTCCGGGTGCGGTACCTGACCCACTGAGATAAGCGGGCCAGCAATCTGAGGAAAGAGGAGAAAGATATGAAAAGACGCTTTTTGCCGATGCTGCTGTCTATAGCGACGGCCCTGTCCCTGCTCCCGGCTCCGGCCCTTGGGGCGGAGCTGGAGATCACCTGGCTGGCGGAGGACGCCTTCGAGCATTCCGGAGACTTTCATGGGGGCCTGGCCGTTGTGTTTGACGGCTGGTGGAACGACCCGGAGGGAACCCGCTATGGCGTGGTGGACGCCTCCGGCAAGCTGGTGGTGACGCCTTCGGGCGCCTACCAGCTGATCGAGGACTTCCACGATGGCCGCGCCATTGTGAGTACCGATAAGGGGATGGACGGGATAGCCCGGATCGGTGAAAAGTACGGTGTGATCGACGCCAACGGCAAGCTGTTGGTTCCTATGAGCTATGATAAGATCGAAGACTACGCCGAGGGGATGGCCGTGGTGAAAAAGGCCCTGTCCGGAAAGAGCCCGGCGGGCCTTACCAACGAGTGGGAGATGGGCTATCTCGACCTGGACGGCGAATTGGCCGTCCCGATGAAATACGGCGACGCCGGTGATTTTTCCGAGGGGCTGGCTCTGGTCGCCGATAAGGATTGGAACCGGGGCTTTATCGACAAAACCGGCAAAGAGGTGATCCCCCTGGGAGAATTTGACGATCTCTGGGACTTCCGGGAGGGCCTGGCCTATGCGAAAAAGGGCGAAAAGGCGGGCTATATCAACACGGACGGAGAGGTGGTCATCCCCCTGGAATACGATCAGGCGGCCCTGGAATTTTCTGATGGGATGGCCATCGTGGGCATGGGCGAGCTGCAGGAGCGGAAATTTGGCGCCATTGACAAAACGGGAACCGTGATTGTTCCCTTGGAATATGAGGCAATGCAGGATTTTCATGAGGGCATGGCCATGTTCTGGGAGAACGGCAAGGTGGGGTTTGTGAATAAGAACGGCCAGGTGGCGATCCCTGCCGTGTATGACGACGCCGAACTCTTTGACGGCGGTCTGTGCGTGGTGACAAAGGACGGTCAACGGGGCGTGGCGGATCGCTCAGGCCGTCTGGTGGTTCCCCTGGGCGCCTATGAATATGTCAAGCTGGCGCAGGGCATGGTCATAGCCTCCGATATAGAGACGATGAAGGGCGAGGAGCACTACGGAATGTATATCTCCCATGTGTCCCTGCTGGACGCCGACGGCCAGGTGGTGATCCCCGCCGACCGGTACGACGCCATTTACTCCGTGGGAGAGGGCCTGTTCCAGGTGGAGGCCGGGAACATCGGCACGCCGGAGTACCAGACCGGCCTCATCGACAGGGCGGGGAATGTGGTGATCCCGCTGGGCGAGCTTGAAGGGATCTCCGGCTTTTCCGAGGGCCTCGCCTGGGTCGTGGGGGATGGCAAATATGGGATCCTGAAAAATCCCCTGCCGCCGGAGGAGCGTCAGGCCCCCGATTTGGGAGAGCTTCCGGCGCCCTATGTGGAACCGGCCCAGCCGGATCCCGCAGAGACCATCCCGGCGGCGGGCCTGGCCTACGCCTCCACCCAGTTCGTGCTGGTGGATGGCCAGAACGTGGAGTTCCAGTGCTACGCCCTGAAGGACGCGAGCGGCAATGACACCAACTACATCAAGCTCCGGGATGTGGCTTCTGTGCTCAACGGCACCGGCGTTCAGTTTGACGTGGGCTGGAATGGCGCGGTGAACATCGAGACCGGCAAGGCATACGCCCCCAACGGCTCCGAGATGTCCACCCCCTTCAGCGGCGACCGGGCCTACGAGGCTGCGTCCGCCCCCACCAACATCGACGGGCAGCGGGCCGCGCTGGGCGCCATCGTTTTGAAGGACGACCAGGGCGGGGCCTTCACCTATTACAAGCTCCGCGACCTGGGGACGGCCCTGGGCTTCGCCGTGGACTGGTCGGCGGAAAAGGGCATCTTCATCGAGACAAAATAAGTCCGTCGGAGCTCCGGCGGACAAAAAGCCCCCGGCGGGAAAATTTCCCGCCGGGGGCTTTTTTGCCGTTTCCTATTGACAAGGGGGAACAATGCGATTATACTGTATATGTTCGATAGATACAGTATCTACAAAAAGCAGATGGGAGTGACCACATGGATATCATCATCCGAAATACGGGGGAGACCCCCATCTACGACCAGATCACCCGGCAGGTCAAGACGTTGATCCTCACCGGGGTCCTGGGGGAGGGGGAGGCGTTGCCCTCCATGCGGGCTCTGGCCCGGGATCTGCGGATCAGCGTGATCACCACCAAGCGGGCCTATGAGGAGCTGGAGCGGGAGGGTTTCATCACCACCGTCCCGGGCAAGGGCTGCTTCGTGGCCCCCCGGAACCTGGAGCTGGTCCGGGAGAACGCCCTGCGTCAGGTGGAGGAGCATCTGCAAAGGGCGGTGGACGCCGCCAAAATGGGCGGGATCGCCCGGGATGAGGTGCGCCAGACCCTGGACATCCTATACGAGGAGGAATAAACAGACGATGAAATACGCCGTTGAAATCAAAAATCTCACCAAAACTCTGGGCACCTTTCGCTTGGATGACGTATCCCTCGCCATCCCCGGCGGCACCATTCTGGGGCTCATCGGGGAGAACGGGGCGGGCAAGTCCACCCTCATCAAGTGCCTGCTGGGCATCCTCACGCCGGACAGCGGCAGCGTGGAGCTGCTGGAGGGGGCGGGCCTGGCGGGGGTGGGCTACGTCCCCGACGAGTGCCCCTTCTCCGACCAGCTCAAGCTCTGCCAGGTGGCCGACTTCTGCGCCGGGCTCTTCCCCGGCTGGGACGGCGGGCTCATGTCCCACTACATGGAAAAGTTCCAGCTTCCCTGGGACAAGAAGGTGAAGGAGCTGTCCCGGGGCATGAAGATGAAGCTGTCCATCGCCGCCGCCCTCAGCCACCGGCCGAACCTCCTGGTGCTGGACGAGGCCACCTCCGGCCTTGACCCGGTGGTGCGGGACGAGATCCTGGACGAGTTCCTGGCCTTTATCCAGGACGAGGAGCACGCCATCCTCATCTCCAGCCATATCACCAGCGACCTGGAGAAGATCTGCGACTATGTGACCTATCTCCACAAGGGCCGGGTCACCATCGCCGGGGCCAAGGACGAGCTGCTTGCCACCTATGGCAAGCTCTCCTGCTCCAGGGCGGAGCTGGCCGGGATCGACTCCATCCTTCTGGTGGGCAAGCGGGAGGGGGAGTTCGGCTGCCAGGCTCTCATCAACGACCGCCGGGCCTTCCAGGCGGTGTGGCCCCAGCTGCCCCTGGAGGCGCCCACACTGGAGGACCTGATGATCTTTACCACAAGGGGGGACAGGACATGACCGGCTTTTTGAAGCGGGACTTTTATCTCATCAGCAATAACATCCGTTTTTACATTCTCATTATCGCGGCCTTTGCCGCCCTGTCGGTCTTTACCGATTTCAATTCTGGTTTTTATGTCTTCTATATACTCATTTTTGGCATGTCCAGCATCCTGGGCCTGTTCAGCTACGACGATTTCAACCACTGGACGGCCTACGCCGCCGCCGTGGAGAAGGGCCGCCGGGACATGGTGAACGCCCGGTACCTCCTCACTGTCCTGGTGGCGGCGGGGATGACGGCGCTGCAGCTCCTCCTGAGCCTGCTGGGAAGGGAGGAGAACAGCCTGCCCGTGGCGGCGGTCTACGGCGGGGTGTTCCTCCTCTACGCCGCCATTGCCCTGCCCGTCAGCTACCGCTTCGGCGGCACCAAAAGCCGGACGGTGATGGTGGTCATCATCGCCCTTTTGGCCGGCGGCGTCGGCGTGGGGAGCTCGATCCTGACTATCTCCGGCACCCTGGGCCGGCTGCGCCTGCCGCCGGTGACCCTGCTGCTGCCGCTGCTGGGACTGGCCGCCCTGGCCGTCTCCTACCAGATCTCCTGCCGCATCATGGCGAAAAAGGAGCTTTGAGCCTGGGAGCTCTCCGGCGGGATATGGCCCTTCTGCGTCAACAAAAAACCGGGTCTGCCCCTTGGGAGGAACTTCGTAAAGAAGTTCCTCCCAAAACTTTTGTCAAGCCAGCCGGATGTGATTGAATTGCGAGGAATTTCTACATATTGGAGGACTATATCATGGAAAAGTCACTATTTGAGCGCATGGGTGGAACCTATCATCAAGAGGGCGATTACTTTCTCCCCGACCTGTCTGTACCCGAACTTCCCGCCATCGGTATATGGGGACAACGGAGGAGGCGGTATCTGAAAGAACACCGTCAGGCTCTTTATACGGCTTTGCTACTATCTGGCAAATTGAACGACCACCTGTCCGAAGTTGACGAACAAGCAGAAGCTATGTTTTCTCAGCTTGTAAAACAGATGGCGGCACAGGACAGTATCACCGAGCAGTTTAAAGCGGATAATCAAATGGAATGGGTCAGGCAAATGAACAGCGCCCGAAACCGGGCGGAGGAAGTTATCTATAATAAGTTGATTTACGCCTGAAATTAAGAAACCTGTAGAGAACATTTAGCAGACTGCCCTATATTCAAAGATACGGGGCAGTCTGTTACTGTCCGGCCCGATATTTTTCTATTACCGCCTTTATTTTCTCCCTGGCCCGAATGACTGAGTGCATGATTGATTGCGGTCTGCAACGCTCCATCTGTCGAAATTTTATATAGAACGTTTCCGATATTTCCAAATCACAAAATTCCCCCTGCCCGTCTGTAAAAGCTGATAAAATACGACGTTTTTTCCATCGCTCCACACTTCCGTCCGAAGTGTATAGACCTTATCCATGAACGTCATTTGCCTGCCCTCCTACAAAAAAGCTGGGTGAAAGGGCTTAACCTCTCACCCAGCAGCCCGTGAGGATGTGCAATTTGGGAGCTACCCTTGAAATTTCTCCAATTTTTTCAGCCAGTTTCCAACGCTGCCTTTAGCAATTTGCCTGTACAAGAGTGCCGGTATCGCCACGGTCAGGAGGATGAGCCTCATTTGCACAATTGATACTTACCGCTCCACAGTGTATAATTTATAATATTCCATCGAGTTTCGATCTTGACGGAATTTTGACTTTCTCCCTATATGATGAAAAAGGCTGGAGGTGTTCACATGGCATACAGAATTTTGATCGTGGATGATGAGCCGATCCTGACCGAACTGCTTTCCACCCATTTGCAGGATCACGGATATGCAGTTTCCGTAGCCAACAGTAGCGATGAAGCCCTGGCAAAGCTGAATACAAAGCCAAATCTCATTCTGCTGGACATCAATATGCCGGGGATGGATGGACTGGAGCTGTGCAAGGTCATTCGGAATCATATCGTCTGCCCTATCCTGTTCCTGACGGCGCGGATCACAGAGCAGGATAAGGTCAACGGCCTGCGGGCCGGAGGGGACGACTATATCACCAAGCCGTTCGGCTTGCAGGAATTGCTTGCCCGCATTGAGGCCCATCTGCGCCGGGATGAGCGGAATAACCGCCCGCCGGAGGTCGTGACCTCTCAGGGGCTGATTATCAATCTCTCTGACAGAAAAGTGTTTTGGAATGAGCAGGAGCTTTCTTTTTCAAAGAGGGAATTTGACATCATCGAATTTCTGTCCTCTAACCCCAATCAGGTCTTTGACAAGGAACGCATCTATGAGGCGGTATGGGGCTATGACGCAGAGGGCGACAGCAACGTGATTAAAGAGCATATCCGCAAGATCCGCGCAAAGCTCATGCAGGCCAGCGGGAGTGAGTACATCGAAACAGTTTGGGGGATGGGCTACCGATGGAAAAAATAAAAAGGCAATCACTGAAACGCTCTTTTATGGCGGCTGTGGCGATTACTATGTTGATCGTGTTCCTATGCAGCGGTCTTGCAATTTTCGGCTGTTACCTTCTACAAAAGCATATTCTCCCCGATTCCAACGAGGTTTGGCTGACGCAGCAGACAACCGCCCCGGATGGTACGGTCACAGAGGCAAAGATGAGGTATGTCCTTGATGACTCGCCAGAGCCATTCGGCCAACTGATAGCGGACGGTCAGGAACGCAACGAGAGTCAGGGACAGACGAGCTACATGATAGAGCGTATCGAATCCAGCTACTCCATGCTTTCCCCGAAAACGAGAACGGCCTACCGCGTTTCGCAGATTTGTATGATGTTGCTGCCCTTCCTGTTTGCTGTAATTGGAATTACTCTGTGCGCGTGGTGGTTTTATCACAAGATACTGGAGCCGCCGATCACTGTCTTGATGGATGCCACCGTACACATCCAAGACCGGGATTTGAACTTCCAGATCAATTTTAGCGGGCGGGATGAGTTGGGCCAGCTCTGTACCGCGTTTGAAAAAATGCGGCAGACCCTATATGAGAATAACCGTCAGCTCTGGAGTATGCTGGAGGAACGCCGCGCATTGCAGGCATCCGTGGCCCACGATCTGCGTAATCCCATCGCCATTATGACAGGCTATGTGGAATATTTGCAGGAGAACCGCCAGGGCGGAACCTTGACGGACGAAAAATTAGAAAAGGCGCTCGCCAATCTCGGCATTACTGCGGAGCGTATGGGCCACTACACAGATACCATGCGCGACCTGGGCGCGATTGAAGAAACAGAAGTCCACCGCAGAGAAGTGGAACTTCCTGAGTTTTTACAGCACATGGCGGACTCATTATCCATTCTGTTTCAGAACACCGAAGTACGCTTTGCTTGTAATTTCCATGTGCCAGCGGGCAGGGCCATCCTTGACGGGGAGCTGTTATACCGCGTTCTGGAAAACCTGATTTCCAATGCCCTGCGTTTTGCGGAACATCAAATTAAGCTTGCCTTTTATCTGGAACACGGAACGCTGTCGGCCACCGTGACAGACGATGGGCCGGGTTTTTCGGAAAAGCTGCTGCAAAAGAAAACCGCCCTGTTCTACTCCGAAGATACCTCCGGCAAGCACCTGGGCCTGGGGCTTGCGGTGAGCCGGGTGCTGTGCCAAAAGCATGGGGGAACCATAGAGCTGTCAAACAGATTGCCGCATGGAGCCTGCGTGAAAGCCACCATCACCATCAAGCAATAAATCGTCCCTCCAAAATGCTGCCCCAAAAACCTGGGCGGCATTTTTCATTTCTTGACCGAATCTTGACCTTTGCCCATTATGCTTAGTCCATCAAAGCAAAGGAGGCCATGTATGCGAAAACGATTGATTGCCGTTCTCTTGATATGCGGCGCACTTTTATCCCTCGCCGCCTGTGGGAACTATGCCATTCCAGACAGTACACCCCCGCCGTCACAGGCTGTTGCCGCAAACCCGTTTGAGGCAGCGGAGGAGGACGCCGGATTTCTGGCAATGCTCACCCACGAAGCTGCTTCGGCTGATTTCTCCGAGAGTGGGGAGCGCCTGCCCTTCCCCTATGACGGCGGCGAGTTTCGGCTGGACTACCGATTCTCCCTCACCGGCAAGATGGATACCGTTGGATTTCTCCTGTTCCTGGACGGCCAGCCCCAGCCCTACAAGGTGAACGATACCACTGCGGAGTATGAGTATTGCCATAGCTTTCCCGCAAAGGAGGATCACAGCTTTTCCTTCCTCTTTGAGCCTGTAACCGGCAGCACCGGCGATACGCTGGCCCTGACTGTGGTGAGCATCACCAACCCGGACTTCCAGCCGGATATGGAATCCACCTCCAGCTTTGGCTGGTATCATAAGACGCTGGATTCCTATGTTGAATTGAAGTTCAACATGGACGCACCCGCCGCCCATTCAGACCTTCCGCCCGTCCGGGAAATCTTTTCACAAAGCGAAGCGCGGGAGGAAAAGGCCACAGCGCAGTATGTGGAAAACGAGCTTCCCAAATACGGCTGGGGAGATGTGAGCATGGACACGCTGGACAGCGGAATCTATTACACCTTCTCCTGCGATGGCGGCATCACCTATGACAACCTGCTTGTCTCCGCTCCCGTTCTCCTGCGGTTTACCATGTGCGGCACAGCCGGAACAAGTTACAGCATCGCCTTCTTCTTGGACCATCAGCCGGTGAAACTTGGCGAAAGCACCTGCTGCTCTGTTGCCTTGAGCAAGGGCGGCGTCATGGAGCTGGAGGCTGTAATCGACCCGGACAAGCTGGGGCAGTTTCACACCTTCTACTGTGTGGCCGTCCCCCAGGACGGAGCTTCCGGCCCGCTCATTAAGACCAATTCTATTTTATTGTATAAGGAGAGCTGAACATGAAAAAGAAATTCTGCATGACATTGGTGCTGATTTTTACCCTGGCGTTGTCCGCCTGCGGTAAGACGGACGCCCCGGCTCCTGCGGTTTCGGGAGACACCCCCTCCGACACTCCTGTGGTTTCTGTTCCGACCCCTGACGGACAGACGGGACTGTCCTCTTCTTCCTGCACCTTCGACCCCGCCCTGTTTGGCGGCAAGCTCCAGAGCTGCGCCTATGCCGGGAACGGAACGCTTTTTGTGCTGGCAGACAAGCTGTACCTCTACGACACTGGGACTTCCTCGGTGCTGGCCACCGCAGAAGCGCCCCTGCGCGACTTTGAAGCCCAGGCCATTGACGGGGGCTACGTCCTGTCCGGTATGGGCGACAGCGGCATGATGGCGTACATCTATGACAGCTCCCTCTCTTTGAACAAGGAGATCGCGGTGGATGAGCTTTTACAGGGGGATCTTGTTGTCAGCGAAACCGGGGGCGTAGCGGCCTCCACAGACGGGAAAAAGCTGGCCTTCGCCGCCTTGGGTGGGCTGTATCTGTATGACCTGGAAAGCGGGAGCCTGACTACCCTCCTGGACATGGCCCAAGACGCCGGAACAGCCAGCATCCGTATTTCCATGCTGAACGGCGCTGCCTTTGCCCAGGATAACAGCCAGATCGTGTTCTTTGGCAGCGGCAGCTCGATTCCCGCGGCAGACGGCGAGGAAGGCTTTTCCATCTACGGGAGCATCGCCGTGGATGGCAGCGGTCTGATGCTCACAAAACCGTCCGACTATGAAATGGAAGAAATGCAGAGCAGCGTCAGCCGGTTGTTTTTCCCGCAGACCTTTACCCAGGCCAACGGCACACTGCTTTGGATCGACCGGGCAACAGGCAGCGCCAATACGCTCTCCTTCTCCACCAGCGGTGAGGGCAAAGACGGCGTGTACGGCTCGGAGCAGGGGAACTATGTGGCAACCGCCGTTTTGGACGGCAGTCTGACCGTTCGCGTCTATGACGTGGTCTCCGGCGCATTGGTTGCCACCGAAGTGATCGAGAACTCTGACCCCACATATTTCAACCGTATCCCCAGGATTTACCTTTTGGACGGGGCCAAAACCGCCGTAGTCGTTCTCGGAGGCAGTATCAGCGAAGTTGATACGCTGGTATCCACATTTGAGTTTGGAGCGTAACATGGAGATAACAGGTGGAAATGTGCGTGGAATGGAAACAAAATGCCAGCCTATTTCCCGCATCTGGCTTGATACAGAACGAAAGATCGCATCCTTTCATCCTCTTGCTGATACTGAGCAAAACCATTTTTGCTGTTACAGCCGTGAGCAATTTATGATATATACCTTTGCCCTGGTAGAGAACGGATTTCGGTTTATGTAGGGCATTGTAAGCAACCTATATTCATTACTCGAATTTGGAGAATAACATGGAAATCACATTTGAAAGCGTATCCAAGCAATACAAAAGCAAGTATGCGCTGAAAAACTTTACCGCCACCTTAAGCGAGGGCGTGTACGGCCTGCTGGGTGAAAACGGGGCCGGGAAAACAACGCTTATCAATACCTTTGTGGGTATCCTGCGCGGGGACAGCGGCACGATTCGGGTGGACGGACAGGATGTGAGGACGCTGGGCAAAGCGTTCCTATCCCAAATCGGCTATATGCCGCAGTACCCCATTTTTTACCGGGATTTTACCGTCAAGGATTTTCTGCTCTATATGTGTGCGCTGAAAGACATTCCCACCCATGAAGCGCAAGACCGGGTTGCGGAGCTGCTTGCCACGGTGAACCTGACGGACGCTCAGGACAAGAAGATCGGGGCGCTCTCCGGCGGTATGCGTCAGCGTGTCGGCATTGTGCAGGCCATGCTGTCCGACCCCAAAATTCTGATCCTGGACGAGCCTACCGCCGGTCTTGACCCCAGCGAACGGATACGGTTTCGGAACCTGATCTCCCGGTTTGCCCAGGGCCGGACGATCCTGCTGGCAACTCACATCGTTTCCGATGTTGAGTGCATCGCGCGGGAAATTCTGCTGCTGAAACAGGGGACGCTTCTCATGCAGGGAACGCCCGCCGCGCTGGAACAGGGGATTGAAGGTAAGGTGTGGAGTGTAACTGCCGGGGCCGAGAGCGCCGCGCTGCTGACCGATATGTACTGTGTCAGCAACATGAAGCAGGAGGACGGACGTTTTACCCTCCGCATTGTTGAGGATGGATGCCCGATCAAGACCGCACAGCCTGTCCAGCCCAACCTGGAGGATGTGTTCTTGTACTATTGCAGGGGGGAGCGCCATGATACGTCTGATACGGTATGAGTTTATCAAGCAGTTCTGTAAACGCTCCATCCTGGCGCTCTTTGTGGTGTTCAGCCTCGCCAACCTGTTCAAAATCTATGGCGAATACAAATCCTACTCCTATCTGACAGACGGGAATGGAGAACGGAGCTGGCACACGCTTCATTGGCAGCTCTATGAGGAATACCAGGGGGAAATCACCCCGGAGAAAATCGAACGCCTGCTTGCGGTTTATCAGCCTCTTGTGGAGGCCACGTCAGATATGACCGCAAGCACAGCCACCGATGATCCCAACACCATGACCGGGAACCTATACAGCGACAGGAATCTACTGGACAAGTATTTTGTGCAGCCTATGCAGTATTCCTATGAGTACAGCGGCCGGTCGGAGCAAGTGGCAAATAGAGCGCGGCAAAGTGCCGCGCTCTATGGGGAACGGGGAGCGGTCTACCAGCAGAGGGAGAGCGGCGCGATCTATAACCTTTATGCTGGCCGCACCATCCCCGCCTTTGCCTACCGAGAAATGTGCAATTACTATCTGAACTATGATTTTTCCATTGTCCTGACCCTCCTGCTCTGTCTCTATGGGATCATCGGAACCTTTGTGAGCGAGCGGGAAACGCAGATGGATATGCTGCTGCTGGTAAGTCCCAACGGCGGCAGAAAAACAGCCCTGGCGAAAATCATTGCGGCCACCCTGTTTCTACTCCTGACCTCGCTGTGGTTTTCTCTCCTTGACCTGATTGGCTTTGCGGCCTCTTTTCAGACTTTGGAAGGGCTGGCCCTGCCGGTATTCGCAATTCCAAACTTTGCGGAGGCATCCGTCAATCTCAGTATTTTTCAATATGTCCTCCTGTCTGCGGCGCTCAAATGCGCCGGCGCATGGATGATCGGGATGCTCTGGCTGTTGGTTTCGATGTTCTGGAAAAATGCCCTGCTCCCGTTCGTCATCAATTTTGCCCTCTGTATGGCGCTGACCGTCAGTGGAGCCGCCTGCGCCTACTCCAATTTCTTCTGGACAAAGGTGCTGAACCCGTATTCTCTGCTGACAAACCGTGTTCTCCTGGGCAAAACAGAGTTCGTAAACCTGGGCGGATTCCCCGTCCTGACATGGCAGGCCGCAATATGGTTTGCCCTGATCGCGGGCCTTGTGCTTGTAGCTGCAATCTATTTTCTGTCAGCGGAAAACTGTCACCGCTGTGTTCGGAGGGCAAAATGAGCGTTTTCTCTTATGAATGGAAAAAACTGATGGTCATGCAGCGGGGCCTGTTCTATATCCTGGCTGCGCTCCTGGTCAGTACGGTTTGGCTGGCCGCAGCCGACAGGCCGCAGAACAGCGCGATGGAAGAATACCGCGAGGAATACGAGTGGTATCTGGAACGGCTGGACGGGGCGTACACAGAGGAAAAGGCCGCTTGGCTGGAGCAGGAGGCCCAGGCCATCACGGAGGCCCGCAGTACCCGCTCTCAATCCCAGGAAAGCTATTACAGCGGTCAGATCACAGCGGAACAGTATGAGCGGCAGATCGCAGAGGTCAACACGGTTTTGGCCCATGAGCATGGCTTTGAAGCTGTATATCAGCAATATTTATATATCTGCGAGAACACCGGCAATCGTTACTTTCTGAAAACAAACGGCTGGGCGGGGCTGTTTTCCTCCCAAACGCTGGACTTCCCTCTGTTTCTTGTCATTTTGATTTTGGCCGCTACGGTTTTTTGCTCGGAGTATAGCTGCCAGATGGACGCGCTTTTGCGGACGGCACCGCAGAGCCGCAAGAGTGCCAGGAGCAAAGCCGTAATGACCCTCTACGCCGTGTTTGTCCTCTGTGTAGGACTATCCCTGATCCGTTTTCTGTTCTTTGCGGTAAAATATGGCCTGCCCCACGGGGAGTACCCTGTTCAGAGTATCGCCAGTTTCGGAGGCAGTACAAAAAACATCTCCCTGCTGGCTGCGTATCTGATTCTGACCGTCCTGCGCTGTTTTGGCTCGGTGTATCTCGCCGCCCTGCTGCTCTTTACCTCCGTTTTGGTGAAGAAATATGCTTTAACGGTGGTGATCGGAGTGGCATCCACCTTGATACCGTACATCGGACTGTCCAGGCAGATCTGCTACCGCTTGCCGCTGCCCCTGCCGTTCCTGCTGGCAACCGGCTTTCTGGAGGGAGCCTCCTCCATGGAGGATTCGCTGACAGGCGAAGCCATTGAGATTTTTTCGGAGCGTTCCCCCCAGGAGCTGCTGGCCTTGCTGGGCTTGTCCGCTGTGTGCTGCTCCCTCATGGTATGGTGGGTTCTGCGGCAAAACACAAACTGCTGGCAGTCTGGAAGAAAACCTGTCAGACGGTGTGAGGCCGCAGTCCTGAGCCTACTGCTTCTGATTTCGCTGTCCGGCTGTTCTTTCGGAACGTCCACAAACGGGATATTCAATTCATCTTCGCAAAGTGTGTCGGAAACTTACAGCGTGATCTTCGACGATCAGACGCGGACATACTCTCTGGAAAACCGGGAAACCGGCGCTTTGACGGATTTGCCCCTCTCTCCGCTGTTCGGAGCTTTTTCGGATGGGGAATCCGTCAAAGCCGTCTATATGGATGCCCCGTACATTTATTATATGGCTTCCCGCACAGAACAGTATGTGGATCGGGTCGGCAGCTACAACAGCACAGCCACCCAGGTGTCCATCGTCCAGCTTGATACAGAAACCTTTGAGGAACAGGTTATTTTTGAGAAAATAACGGACAGCGGGCGATCTCTGTTGGGAATTGACTATACCGTGGGGGATACCTGGATGTTTCTGCAATACTGCTATGGCTTTTTCTTGAACAACGACAGCCTTTTTTTCATTACGAATGATGGGATTACGGAAGTAAGCAGGACGACTCAGCGAACTCAAATGCTGGACATCCCCACCAGGGGGAATATAGCGTTTGATGGGCGGACGATCTATTTCATCAACGAAAATTCTTTGCTGACAGCGTATGACACCAAAACCCACAAAACAAGACCGTTTCGGAATGCTGTCGCTTACGATTTCTGCCTGACCGAGCAGGGGCTGTATTTTATCAACCGCATGGATTCCGACTGCGTTTATCTGTGCGGCAGGGATGGCGCCCACAGTCTGAAGATTTCAAATGACCCGGCCCTGTCTGTTGGCTATAACGGTGAGAAAGTTACCATGATTCTAAAATCGGACGGGAAGGAGGTGATTTTTGAACCGTGACGGTACGGGAGTGCCAAGCATCCGTCAGAGCAAAGCGAAAAAAACGCATCAGGAGGTTGGTGATCGCCTACGCTCTGCGGAGTGCGATCATCCTTCTGCTGGTTCTAATGGAGGACTGTGTAATCCCCAACTGTTTTTTACAGAACACCATACAAAGGGGCATTTTCCAGAGCAAACTGTAAAATTTGCTGATTTGTAATTGACAAACTACTTCCCCATGTGGTATCCTACAACACTTCCATAAGGGAGCGCCAACTGAATAGGCTGATCTGATTGATACAGATAAAGCCGGTTACATACACAAACCAAAACAGACACCAGCGGGGCGAGGATCGTCCTGCTGGCACGGTTGTGTATGTAGCCGGTTTCTTTATTTGCCCGAGGGAAACAAAATTTTTGGAAAACCTCAAGAAAAAAGTTCCGTTTTGGGCACTGAAAGTTGTAGTGGAGGATGGGAGGAAAATTCTGAGTGGCGGCAAAACACTGTTACCCGCTGTTGCCCTGTCCACAGGGATAGCGAGCATCGGATTTCGCCCCCCCACGGGGCAAAATCCATTCCCAGGGGAGACCCCTGAATACCCCCTCCTACGGCGGAAATTCGACAGAATGGAGGAATTAATTTGAGTACGCACGATGAAAAAGTCCGTCTGAAAATTAGGCTGACTGAAGAAGAAAAAGCCAAGCTGGAATATGACGCTGCCCTGTGCGGCATGACCCAATCCGAATACTTCCGACAGATTTGCCTGGGCAAGCAGCCCCGCCCCAAGCAGCCGCCGGAGTTTTGGGAACTGCTGGACGCTCTGTATGAAGTCCATGATAAGCTGGAACGGCTGATAGTCTACTGCCCGGAGGTGGCAGAAGAATGTTTGCGGTTTGAACGGCTCGTTCTGCTATTGCAGGGGGTGGCCTGACGTGGCAACCACCAGCCTGTGGCACATCAAGGGCGATCTCGGAGACCTGATCGCCTATGTGGAAAACCCTGAGAAAACCATCCCCAAGGGCACCGAGGACTTTTTCAATGTATTTTCGTACATCCAGAACCCACAAAAAACCGCAGATGGCTCCTTTGTCACCACTATCAACTGCTTGAAGCAAACAGCCCTACGTCAGATGATCCTGACCAAGCAGCGGTACGGCAAAGAGGACAAGTACATCGCGTGGCACGGCTATCAGAGCTTCAAACCGGGGGAGGTCACCCCGGAGCGGTGCCATGAGATCGGCGTGAAGCTGGCACAGGATATGTGGGGTGACAGGTTCCAGGTCATTGTCACCACCCACCTGGACAAAGGCCACCTGCACAATCATTTCTGTTTCAATTCAGTATCTTTCAGGGATGGCAAAAAGTATAACTACTCCAAAGCCGAGCAGCAGCGCCTCCGAGACACCTCAGACCGGCTTTGCCGGGAATATGGCCTGTCCGTCATTGAGCATGGGCGCAAGGCCCCCAGCCGCCCGGTCTGGCTGGACGAGCAGAGCGGCAAACCCACCCGCTACAATGTTTATCGGGCGGACGTGCGGGAAGCGGTCAACGGAAGCCGTACTGTGGAGATGATGGAGAAGTATCTCCGGCGCAAGGGCTATCTCACCGATTTCACGGGCAAACATTGGAAGATACGCCTGCCACAATACCAGCACTTCACCCGTCTGGACACCCTGGACGAGCGGTGGACGCCGGAAAATATCAGGCGCAGCCTGGGCGCACGAGCCAGCTTTGGGAATAAACGCCCCACCGTGAATTTCGCCCCGGAGCTGCCGGAGGAACTGCGGGTCTATGTTCCGTTCCAGCCCACAGGCCACGTTTACCGGCTGTTCCTCTATTGGGAATACCAGCTTGGCATTTTACCCAAGGGAACGGATTACAAGCCCACCAGCCCGTTTATGAAAGAGGAACTGCGAAAGCTGGATACGATCACCGCCCAGGTGGATTATTTGGCGAAAAACCGCATTGAAACGCTGGACGATCTTCTTTCAGCCCGTGAAACCATTCAAAGTGAATTGGACACGCTGATCGACCAGCGGACAAAGCTACAAAATAAGATACGCAGAGCGTCACCCGCTGAAAAGGAGCGGTTACGGGGCGAAAAACAAGCTATAACCGCTCAGATTTCTGCTTGTAGAAAGAAATTGAAGCTGAATACAGGCGTTGAGGAACGCTCCGCCAAAATTCAAGACACGATGGACATGGTTTACACCAACGAGGAACAGCACCGCCAGATAGGGCAGGAGAGAACGAGAGGAGCGAGAAGCAGATGAATATTATCAAGTTGGAATTGACCGAGCAGGAAGCGAAAATCTATGATGAAGTGATGGAGCAAATAGAGAAAACAGCAGCTTTTCTTGTCGGTCTGTCCCACGAGGAACGCCTGGACTGGCTGAAAAAGCACCAATACAGCCGTCCCATCAGCTTTGAGCGGGAGATTGACGGGACGATCTACACCGTCAACGCCCATTTCAGCGAGAACACTGAAACTGTGGAGGGGAAGATAAATCGCATTCTCAACCAAAATATCACACTGTAAAGTGTTGAAGTTTTGCGCCGGATGTGGTATGATAATCGTACCCTGCAATTCATATCACATCCGGCTGCGGAAAGGAGCATACTTTGAAGAAAAAGCAGCCAAATAATCAGAGGATTACAGCATTATACGCCAGATTGTCCCGTGACGACGAGAAAGAGGGTATCTCAGGGTCAATCCAAAATCAAAAGGCCATCTTGGAGAAATTTGCCAGCGACAATCATCTGCCTAATCCAAGATTTTTCTTTGATGACGGTTACTCAGGTGTTTCGTTCACCCGTCCGGCCTTTATGGAAATCATGGAGTTGGCCGAGCAGGGGCTTGTGGCAAACCTTGTTGTAAAAGACCACTCAAGGCTGGGGCGTAACCGTCTTGTGGTAGGCCAACTGTTGGAAGAAGATTTTGTCCGGCTGAATGTGCGGTATATCGCCATCATGGACAACATCGACACCGCAAACGGAGTGAGCGATATCGTTCCTATGCAGGATTTGTTCAATGAATGGCACGCAAAAAATACGAGTGACAAGGTACGGAGGGTCATGCAGAGTCGCGGCAATGCCGGAATACCTCTGACCACGAACACTCCCTTTGGCTATAAGAAAGATCCAGAGGACAAGAACAGGTGGATCGTGGATGAACCGGCAGCGGAGGTAGTACAACGGATTTTCCGAATGAGCGTGTCCGGCCTGGGGCCTACGCAAATCGCCAAGCGGCTAAAGTCTGACGGCGTGATGACCCCCAGCGAGTATCTGCACAGCGTTGGCGTAAAATGCCCCGTTAAGCCCCCTGTGTACCCGCATAACTGGTGTTCCTCCACCGTGGCCGCTATTCTGGACAGGCAGGAGTACACCGGCGATACGGTAAATTTCCGCTCGTTCAGACAATCCTTTAAGTTGAAGAAGCGGATGGACAAGCCCCAGGAGGAATGGAAAATCTTCCCGGACACCCATCCCGCCATCATCGACCGTGAAACTTTTGCCCTCGTGCAAGACCTCCGGCAGCACCGCCGCAGGCCCACGAGAACGGGCATCGTCAGTATGTTCTCCGGGCTTCTTTACTGTGCCGACTGCGGCAGTAAGCTGGGGTACAGCGCCACCAACAACTACAAGCGGGAGCAGGCGTTTTTCTTCTGTTCTGCTTATCGAGGAAATTCCAACGTTTGCTCGGCCCATTTCATCCGGGAAAAAGTAGTTGAGGAATTGGTGCTGGAAGGTCTGCAAAGACTGTTGTGGTACATCCAGGTCTATGAAAAGCGGTTTGCCCAGGAACAGATGGAACGGTTTGGCATTCAAGAAAAAAGAGAGTTGACCGCCAGGGGCCGGGAGTTGGACAAGGCCAAACAGCGGGTGGTGGAGATCGACCAGCTTATCCAGAAAAGCTACGAGGACATGAGTAAGGGTTTACTTTCGGAGGAACGGTTTGCCACCCTGTCTGTATCACTGGAAACCGAGCAGAAGCAGTTGAAAACAACTATCCCGGAGATGGAGGCCAGCTTGGAGGCCACCACGGACAAGGCCGCTGACTTACAGCGGTTCATTGAGCGGGCCAGACAGGTGACCCGGCTGACGAAATTGACGCCTGAGATTGTCCATGAGTTCATTGACAAAATCGTGGTGTCCAAGCCCGACAAGGCAGGCGGCAAGCGGCACCAGCGGGTGGACATTCACTACAACACCATTGGCCTATGGTGCGCTCCCTCCCCTGAAGAAATGGAGAGACTGTACCAGGAACATCTTGCAAACCAGCGGAAAAGGACGGCATAGCCACAACTACGCCGTCCAAATAGATAGAATTTCTTTACAGGTTAGCCCAAGGCCGACACTTCCTTACGGAGTGTCGGCCTTGGGGCAGACCCGGTTTTTTGATTCGTTTCTGTCAGCCGCCCATGGTCATTCCCGACCCCAGGCCGTCCTTTTCCAGCATCCGCTCCAGCACCTCCACGTCAGTGGCGATGTCCATGGCGTCGGTCTGGAAGAGCTGATCCAACTGTTTCTCAAAGCCCTCCACCACCTTGTCCATCATGTCCTCGATGCGCTTTTTGGAGGCGGTGATATTGTCCCCCTCCACCCCCTGGGCGTCCAGCTGGGCGTAAGTCTTGAGCAGCTTGAGGGTGGTGGGCAGGTAGTAGTTCAAAAACTGCCGCAGTTCAGTGGCCTTGGCGGGATTTTGCCGCTGGTAATCCAGGATCTTTTTGGTGATCTCCCCAATGCGGTCGATCTTCCGGGTCATCTCCTCGCCGGGGATGGCGTCGTTGACCGCGCGGATCTCCCGGAGGATGGCGTCGTCGTCCTCCTGGGGCTCCTTTTTGGCCTTTGCCTGGGAGGACTCGGGCGTGACCTGAGGTTCCGGGGCGGGCTCGTAGCCCTGGTCGGTGAGCACCAGCCGTCCGCTGGCCCGGTCGATGTAGCCCATGGGCAAAATGCCGTCGGAGAGCATTTTCTGAATGTCGGCGATCACCCGCTTTTCACTGACCCCGGCGGCCCCCGCCAGGTCAGAGAGGAAGACGGAGCTTCTCTGCCCAATGACCCCCATATAGAGCCGCTGACGACGGGACAGCCTGGTTTTGCCGATGCCGTGTCCCAGGAGAAATAGCCAAGCGCAGAGAAAACCAAAGATGGGAAACCACTCGTCGGCATAGAGAAGCAGGCCGTAGTGCAGGGCTTCGATAAACTCCACGGCAAAACCGATGCCGAAGATAAAGCTCATAACACCGCCCAGAATGGTCATGGCCTTGCCGTCCCGGATCTTTTTCTCCCAGCTTTTCTTCTTCGGGCTGGGGGCCTGCTTCTGAGCCTGCCCGGCCTGGCCATAGTGGTAGGGACTGCCGCCGGCCTTCTGGGCTCCGGGGACGGCGGAGCCTGTTCCAGTCCCCGTCTTTGCCTGGCTCTGGCCCTGCCCGGTGTATGTATAATGATAGGTGTAGCCCGTTCCGGTGGTTCGGCCCTGCTGAGGGCGCGCGCCGGTATTGAGCTTGTCCGTGGGGATGCGCACACCGCCCAGATTGAGGAACAGCAGCACCATGCCCACGGGCCAGAAAAAGATAAAACCTAAAATAATGGCCCACCAAGGGATCTCAGAACCCTGTTTATTGTTCATGGGGAATATCCCCTCCCTGAAATTACATACTTTTTTGATTCTCACATATCATACAACGATTTCAAGCGGTTGTAAAGGAAAAATAGAGGGGCGCTGTAACCGTTCTGTTATTGATTTTTAGTGCGAAATGTCCTATAATAACTCTATATATTGTGTATGACCGCCCCCTGGGGCGGTATTGGAGTGATCGAGCATGGAAGAGAAGGATACGAGAGCCGGCGGGAAGCGGGTGGCGGCCGGCAGCGGCGGTGGGGGCAAGAAGGCCGCCGTTGCCCTGGGCGCTGTCGCGGCGCTGCTGCTGGCGGGCTATCTGGGCCTTTGCGCCTATGCCGGAAGCGGCGGCGGACGGATGGCGCCCAACACCCATATCGGCGGTGTGGCGGTGGGCGGACAGTCCACCGAGGCCGCCGCGGAGACCCTGGAGCGTGCCATGGAGGCGCGGCTGGCCGAGCTCGAGGTGCAGTTCTCCTGTGAGGGGCGCATCTACACCGTTCCCGGCGGAGAGTTTTCCTATGACGCGGCGGGGGCGGTGCGGGCGGCCTCGCCTGCCTCCAGCGGCTTTTTTACCCGGGGAGCCAAATTTCTGCAGGGCCTTCTGAGCAAGAACGGCCATGCTGTGTCCCTGACCCTGGATCATATGCCGGAGGCTGTGACCAGAGCCGCCCGGGAGTGCGGGGATGCGGACGCCCAGACCACCTGGGAGGTCACCGACACCGCTGTGCTCTTTACCAAGGGCCGTACCGGGCGCAGCCTGGACGCCGCCCAGCTCATGGCCGCGCTCACCGAGCGGGCGGGCCACCTTTTCAATAATGACGAGCCTGCCGGCTATGTGCCTGTAGAGGCTGCCATCGCCGTGGCTCCGCCTGCCGAGCCGGATTTTGAGATGATCCGCCGGGGCCTCTTTACGCAGGCCGCCGATGCCTATCTGGATCGGGAGAGCGGGGAGATCGTCCCCTCGGTCACCGGAAAGGATCTGGATATCGACGCCGCCCGCACCGCTTTGGCCGGGACGGAGGAGGGCAAGCTGTGCCGGGTGGAGCTCAAGCTGGACGTGCCCGCGGTCACCACCGAGGGCCTGACCGAAAGCCTCTTCCGCGACACCCTGGGTTCCGCGGCCACCCGGGTCACCGGCACCGCCGACCGCAGAATGAACGTGCGGGTGGCGGCGGCCTTCCTGGACGGAAAGATCGTCTTCCCCGGGGAGGAATTTTCCTTCAACCAGGCCTGCAGCCCCTACTCCGTGGCCAATGGCTACGGAAAGGCCACCGCCTACGTCAACGGCCTTTCCAAGGACACGGTGGCCGGCGGCATCTGCCAGGCCAGCTCCACCCTCTACTGGGCCAGCCTGCGGGCCAACCTGGAGACCCTGGAACGTTCCGCCCACCGCTATGAGCCCTCCTACGTCAACGGCGGCCTGGACGCCACGGTCTATGGGGACTATCAGGAGGAGGGGAGCCTGGACTTCCGCTTTCAGAACAGCACGGAGCACCCCATCAAGCTGGAAGCCTATATGGATGAGAGAAATTACCTCTATGTGAACATCTACGGCACAGATACCACCGGCATCCACGGTGAGCCCTACTCTACCAACCGGGTAGTGATCCAGGCCTACCAGACCGTCTATGAGCCCAGCGACGCCATCCCCCAGGGCACCACCCAGAAGGATCCTGAGCGTACCGGCTACCATGCCGTGAGCTGGGACACCTACCAAAAGCTGGTGGACGCCGAGGGCAACACCATCTCTGAGACCAAACTCTATACCACAAAATACAAGCTGCGCAACGCGGTGGTGCTCTATAACCCCGCCGATATGGCCCTCTGGGGCATCGACCCCTATACGGGCCTTCAGACCCTGGAGCCTGTGGTTCCCTCTGCGGAGCCGGAGGGCGGACAGCCCGGCGGGATGCTGCCGCCGGCGGAGACGGGGACGGTTCCCTCTGCCGGAGAGACGGAAACGCCGCAGCCCCCGGCGGAGACTGCTCCCGTCCTTCCCGTGCCGACCCCCATTCCCGATCCCGGCGAGGCCATTCTGCCTCCGGGCGTCTGAGAGATAGAAAAGGAGCGTTCCTGCCATGTTTCAGGGCTTTTCACCAGAGACCGTCGATTTTATGTGGGGCGTCCGCTTCAACAATGAGCGCGGCTGGTTCGAGGCACATAAAAGCGAGTATAAGACTTATTTAGAGTATCCCATGAAGGAGCTTTGCCGGGAACTCTACAAGGGCATGGATGAAAAATACGGGGCGCTGGGCCTGGTGAGCCGGGTGTGCCGTATCTACCGGGACGCCCGCCGCCTCCATGGCCGGGGGCCCTATAAGGATCACCTGTGGCTGACTATCTCTCAGCCGGCGGAGCGGTGGAGCTGTCTGCCCACCTTCTGGTTTGAGATCGCTCCGGATAACTACAGCTTCGGCCTGGGCTACTGGATGGCGAAGGCCTCCACCATGGCCAAGCTGCGCGCCCGGATGGACAACGACCCCGAGACCATGGAGAAGCTGGTGCGGAAGCTGGAGAAGCAGGACACCTTCCAGCTCCAGGGTGAGCCGTTCAAAAAACAAAAAGAGGCCCCCAGCGAGCTGCTCTCACCCTGGTACAACATGAAGGGGGGCTTTTCCATGAGCAGTGAGCGCCCCCACGACGAGCTGCTCTTCTCCCCGGAATTGAAGCCTCACATTCTGGAGCGGTGGGCGCTGCTGGTACCTCTGTTTCGCTACCTGTCCACCCTGGACGGCGATCCTGACCCGAGATAAGAACGCCAAGACCCGCGCCGAAGGATAAGCTTCATAAAGAAATAAAGGGCAAGACAGACCGTAATGGTTTGTCTTGCCCTTTTTATTAAGAGGTTTTAACAGAGTATCTCATTCGGACGGTCATTCACGTGCTTTCAATCTGTGCAATCCGGTAGATTGCGTTCTCCCCATTGTTTCATATAGCGGATCACATCAATAAAGCTCATTCCCAGTTCAGACAGCGTGTATTCCACCCTTGGCGGAATCTCCTTATAGTCATGCCGGATCAAAAATCCATCGGCTTCTAATTCCCGAAGCTGTTTTGTCAGGGAGGACTCCGTGATCTCGCCGAGCTGGCGGCGCAAAGCGCCAAACCTGTGAATGTCGTGAAAGGCAATATAGTAGAGGATTTCGAGTTTCCACTTTCCGCCCAACATTTTTTGAAGCGTTGACATGGTTTTGCAGCGTTGGATCGCTGTTTCTGTTTTTCTCATTTCCACGACCTCCTGTCAATACATTGTATCGCTGTAACATCAAAATAGCAAGGTACTACAAAAAAGTACCGTACTTTTATTTTCTTTGTACTATGATATAATGACGGAAAAACAAGGAGGTTCTGCTATGCACTACACGGGAACAATATGGCGGCCGCCTTACGAGGCTTCCTCGCTGCTGCTTGAAGTCACGGCTGGCTGCACCCACCACAAATGTAAATTCTGTACGCTCTATCATGACCTGCCGTTCAAATTCAGAATGTCCCCCCTTGCGGATATCGAGAGCGACCTGCAGGAGGCCCAGCTCTGGAGTAACGACCCTATCTCCATGCTGACGGCCCGCTTGCAGGGGATACCCAGGCCGGAACGTATCCAGCGGGCTTTTTTGACCGGGGCAAACCCCTTTGTATTGAAGTGTGAACGGCTTATGGCTATTGCTGACCTGATCCGGCAGTACATTCCCTCCATTAAAACGATTGGATGCTTTTCACGAATTACAGATGTTGCGTTAAAGTCGGACGAGGAATTGGCATCACTCCATCAAGCTGGATATGACGGCCTGACCATCGGAATAGAAACTGGCGATGATGAAGCCCTGCGATTTATGAATAAAGGCTATGTCGCCGCTGATATTGTAAAGCAATGCCGGCGGTTAGACAAGGTCGGTATTCATTACAGCTTCTTCTACCTGGTGAGTATTTCCGGCGCCGGCCGGGGCGAAATTGGCGCAAAAGCGACTGCTGCCGTCTGCAATCAACTCCACCCAACGCTCATTGGCGTCAATATGTTGACCATCTGCCCGGATTCGGAGCTTTATCAGGAAATCCAACGTGGCAACTGGCAAGAGGAAAGTGAGATTGAAAAGTATAAGGAAATTCGCACTCTCCTTGAAAACTTGGAGATACCTACCCAATTTGCCGCTTTAGGCGCATCCAATGCGTTTCAGTTTCAAGGAACTCTGCCGGAGGATAAAGACGTTCTTGCCGCGGCGCTTGACAAAATCATTAAAAATGTACGGGAGGATGACTTGCGTGAATATCGCAAGAAGCTCCCCCACTTATAAAAATAGCGGGCCCCGCACAGGTGGATCCTTATAATGATGCGGGCTTTTTATTGCGAAACCTTCCAGTAAAAAATCCTCCCCAATGGACATACTGACCGCAGGAATGAACAGAAAGGCGGCGTTGGTGTGAAAGGGAAGGAAAAAGTTGTTGCCCTGGCTTTGGCGTTGGCACTGACGCTGGCGGGGGCGCGGTGGAGAGCGCCGGCGGCGGTGACGGCGGAAGGCCCGGCGGAGATCGGGACGCAGGGCCCTCTCATTGCGCTCACCTTTGACGACGGCCCCCGCCGCTCCACCACCACCCAGCTTTTGGAGGGCCTGGCCCAGCGGGGGGTCGCCGCCACCTTTTTTCTCATTGGCGAGCAGGTGGAGGGCAACGAGGATCTGGTGGCCAGAATGGAGGCGGAGGGACACCAGGTGGGGATCCACACCTGGGATCACGTCTCCCTTGCCGGGCTCAATGCCAGAGATTTTTACAGTCAGGTGGAGCGGACGGGCTCTCTGCTGTCCCAGACGCTGGGGCATGGGGGCTTTTTCCTTCGCCCGCCCTATGGACTGGTGGACAACGGGGTGAAAAAGCGCTCCGGCACGCCGATCATATTATGGTCGGTAGACCCCACCGACTGGGACGACAAAAATACCCAGCGGGTGGTGAGCGAGGTGGTCTCCCAGGCCCGGGACGGGGACATCATTCTCCTGCATGACATCTATCCCACTTCGGTGGAGGCGGCGCTTCAGATCGTGGACGCCCTCCACGCCAAGGGGTTTCTCTTTGTCACGGTGGAGGAGCTGGCCCTCCAGCATCACGTGGCGCTGGAGCCGGGAGAGGTCTACTGCAACTTCTGGCCGTAATTACAAAATAGTCACAGTGAAAAGTGAAAAATGTAGTATTTCCAAGGGACGAGGGGCCACAGTAGGCGAGGAAAAGGGCCTGTTTTCCCTTTAGTTTTCCCTTTACAGCTTTTGGGGAGGGTGTTTGCGGGCCTCTTTTGATGTCCGAATCGGAAACCGGCGACGGCCACCAGGCGGAGCTTGCCCGGGCCGCGGCGGCCCGCCCGCTCGGTGGGGATCTTCTTGGCGCCGGTCACCGGGCCCAGCTGGGGAGCTGGCCGGGGTGATCTCCGGGCCCACAACATAGAAAAACCGAGCGGGAGGGTGTCCCGCTCGGTGGTGTGGCCTTTATGGGGGGCGGCTGGGTCGCTCAGAGGCCCAGGACGCCGGTTATATACTGTTCCATATGCTGGGCGCTGTCCCGCTTCATCTGCTCCGTGACGTGGCCGTAAACGTCCAGGGTGAAGGCGGCGGTGGCGTGGCCCAGGTTGCCCTGTATGGTCTTGATGTCGTCCCCGGCCCGGAGGGCGGCCACGGCGTAAGAGTGGCGGAGATCGTGGAAGCGGGCGTCGGGGCGGCCTATGGAGGCGGCCATCCGCTTGAACTGGCTGTAGGCGGTGTAGGGTGGGATATAGTGGCCTATGGCGTCGGTAAAGACAAAGCCGCCGTCCTCCCACAGCTCCCCGGCCTTCAAGCGCTGCTTGGCCTGCTCTGTCCGGTGGCGCTTGAGCATGGACATGATCCAGGGGGCGGGGGCTACGGTGCGCCCCTTTCCGCTCTTGGGAGACTGGAGAGTGTATTCCTCTGCACCAGGGAGGCGCTGGAGCTGCTTATTGACGGTGATGACGCCGCTTTTGAAGTCCACGGCGTCCCAGGTGAGGCCCACGATCTCACTTTTCCGCATACCGGTAAAGAGGGCGAGGGTGAACAAGGCCTCCAGGCGGTGGCCCTTGATGGCCTGTAAAAAAGCCTTTGTCTCCGCTTCGTCGAGGGGGCGCAGCTCGGTCTTCTCGATGCGGGGGAGGGTACAGGCGTCGGCGGGGTTAAAGCGGAGATAGCCCAGCTTCACGGCCTGCTGAAGGGCGTGGTGAAGCACGGCGTGAACCACGTGGACGCTGCGGGGACTGAGGCCCAGAGAAAGGCCGTTATAGAGGCGCTGGATGGTGTGGGCACTGAGAGCGTCCAGCTTCACCGCCCCAAGGGCGGGACGGAGGTACAGGTCTATACGCTGCTGATAGGAGGCCGCCGTCTTCTTCTTGACGCCGCCCAGGTAGTCACGGGCCCAGATGTCCAGCCACTCGCCCACGGTGAGCTTGCAGGGGGCTTTATAGGTGCCCTCGTCCAGGGCGGCCACGGCGGCGGTGAGCTTCCGGGCGACTTCGGCTTGGGTTTGGCCGGTGAAGCTGCGCTGGATCTGTCTGCCGGTGCCGGGATCCCGGCCCACGGTGACACGGGCCTCCCAATAGGTGTATGGCTTTCCCTTCCGGGTGACGGTCTTCTTGCGGATGGTGCCGGTGCCGGAGGCCGCTCTTCTGGGCATGGAAATCCTTCCTTTCCTCTTGCCCTCCCGGCGCTCCTGTGGTACAATAAGAGCGCAAAGGGGCCTTGGTTTTAGCTGACTGTGGTCTTTTGCATCTACGCCGCTCCCGGAGGTCGCAACTCCGGGGGCGGTTTTTTGTTGCCATTTGTCGGGCGCTGTGGTATGATGGCCGTGGCGCTGCCCGTATACGGTAGGCGGTTGGCCCTCTTCATCTTGGAGGGGGCAGCTTCTTGGCCTCCTCCACTGAGAGGAGGCGGTGCCCATGCTTACATACTCAGAGCTGTTCCAGTTCTGCCTTGTGGTCATCGGCATTATCGGCTTGTTTTTTCAGGCAAAAAAGAAGTAACCGCCCATGCTTTCCCGGCTGGCGGTTACTTCGTAACTAACAGAGGGGGCTGACCGTCTACCGGCAGCGCCCTTTCTATGGTCATTATAACCGTCCGGGGCTATGTTGTCAATGTGAAGTTTCCTGATTCCTTCTCATTCCTTCTGATTTCTTACCTGTTTCTTCTCATTTCTTCCCTTCCCGCTTTCGAGCGGGAGGGGCTTTTTTATGCCCCGGCAAATGCCCAAACGCTTGGGGATTTGGCGGCGTCACCACCACCGGGGGCGGTTCAGCCTGCGCCGGTACCAGAGGAAGGGGATGAGCTTCCCGCCGCTTTTTTCCCGGCCAGGAGCTGGGCCCGGTAAGCCTCCACCTCCCGCTCGATGGCGGCCAGATCATCGGGAGGGGCGGGGGTGGCCGCCGCCTGCTGGGCGGCGAGCTCAGACGCCATTTTCTCCAGCAGCTCCCAGCCGTCTTCATTGAGACGGGAGAGCATGGAGACAAAGCGGCGCTTGAAGCTGTCCGGCTGGCCCGCAAGGGCACGGTCAACAAAGGCGGTGATCTCCTGATCTCTGGAGGTAGGGGAGAACATTTCCCCCTCCCCGGTGCGTAGCCACGATTCACTGACGCCAAATTCCCGGCAGATGGCGAAGATGGTCTGGTTAGACGTATTCCTCCCGCCCTCGATGAGGGCTATTGTATTTTGTTTCATACTGATACGGGAACCAAATTCCGCTTGCGTAAGGCCCAGGGCTTTCCGCAGTTTTTTTATACGCTCATTCAATGGGTTAACCTCCTTTCTGCGATAATAATATCACAGAAATATCCTCACGTCAATAATAAAATCGCAAAATAAGTAAAAAGGGGTTGACAATATAGATTTTACAATGTATGATTATCCTGTAATCTATGCGCTACATTGTAAAATCATCCCGAGCGGGAGGAGGTGAGCACATGACCGAGAAGGAAAAGACGATGGCCAAGCGGCTGGAGGAGTCCATGCCCAAGCTGACCGGGGAGGCTATGGCAGCTATGGCCGCCTATGGCGAGGGTATGGCGGCGGGGCTGGAGCTGGCCCAAAAGGCCCAGGCGGGACAGTGAGGGGCCCGGAGAAGGGCGGCGGGGCATTTATCCCGCCCCGTCTGCTGGAGGGGCTGACGTTCCATGAAGGGCCGGTGAAATTTACCGGGCCGGTGTCCGAATTGGACACCAGGACCGGGCGGGAAGGCCCGCTCGACGGGGAAGGAGGTGAAAGGGGATGGACTTTGACTTGATCTCCGCTCTGTTCAGCGCCGGGATGGGCTTCGTGGCCCCGGAGCTGCTGGAGTTGGGCAAGGAGACCGGCGCAAAGCAGAAGGCGGATCAGGCAGCGCTTGACGCGCTGAATGCGCTGAAGATATCTGATACCGACCAAGAGCGGCTTGTGGATATCTTCGTACATGCGGGCTTTGAGGCCCAGCGGTGCGGGTTTATCAATGGCTTCCGGCTGGGCGTCCGCCTGATGGCGGAGGTATACGGAAACGACAAAAAGAAGGAGGAAACGGCATGTTCTATGTAAAGTACAAGGGCGAGGAGCTTCAGATCAGGAAGGACACGGTATATAACAAGTGCCCCCGGTGCGGGAAGGAGGTCAAGGTGGACTTAGACGACCTGGCCGCCGGGATGGAGCGGGGAGCAAGCCTGCTGAAGAGCGGCGTCTACTGCGACGTTTGCGGGGAGCTGGCAAAGGCAGAGCTGGCGGAGGGACGGCCAATGACGGAGGAGGAAATGCCGTGAGCGGAAAGAAAGCCGTTGAGGTGCCACCGTGGGAAAAGCTGGCCTTGAACGTCCCGGAGGCGGCGGCCCTGCTGGGGCTGTCAGAGGCGGCGGTCTATAACCTGGTACATACCGAGGGCTTCCCGGCTATTCAGCCGGGGGGCGGGAAGTGGATCATCAACCGGGCACGGCTTCAGGACTGGCTGGACAAGCAGCTTCTGGGGGCGGAGATATGAGGGACGGGGTGATCTTCGCCCTGTGTCTGGGGGCGGCGATATGCGCGGACAGCTTGCCGGTGTCCCTGCTGCTGGCTGTGGCGGCGCTGCTGCTATCCTTCCGGGCGGACAGGCCCAGGAAGGCCAAAAAGAGACCCGCCGAGCGGGCGGGGAAAGGAGCAAGGGCAATGAGCTATTATCGTACATGTCCCCATTGCGGGGCGCATCTGGATCCCGGCGAGCTGTGCGACTGCCGAGCCGTCAGCGACAAAGGAGCGCTACGGATCGGGCGTGCCCCTGGCGGGTACTGCCGGGATGTCAGAGGGCAAAAAGAGAGCCGCCCCGGTGCTACGAACACCAGAGGCGGCGAGGTCGGAAAAGCAACTGCCAAGCGGCTTATTCCTGCCTCTATTTTAGGCTATGCCTGGGGAGGTTGTCAAGGGTGAATTATCAAGGGATCGTTGACCGCCTTCGTCAGAATGAAGATCATTTCATCCGTGTGGGGGACAGCTGGCCCGGCCACGATGGGCCCGCCGTGTCACTCTATCCGAATTTGGCCGCCGAGCTGGTGGCGCGGGAATGGCAGATCACCACGCCGTCAAATGCCGCCGGAGTCTCACGGGAGAAAATGACAAGGGTGATCGAGGACGGGGCAGAGCTGGAGGAAGAACGGTTGGAAGCGATTGCCCGGCGCATGGAGATCACTATGGGGTATCTCAAGGCGCCTATGCTGGCCTATGTTGACCCAACCACCAAGAAGGGACGGCGCAAGCGGGCGGTTTTGAAACGGCTGCTTCAGCGGTCAGACACCTTTCAGGGGATCCACACATTCAATGCGCAGGACACCCTTGCGGAACTAAAGCGGGGGCAGTGCGTTACCTATGCGGCGTGGAGCTGGGCCTGCTGTTCCACTCAATGGGAAGCGTAGGGGGTGGGAAAGATGAGCAGCAACACGCCGGAATATAGCCGGGCCTATTATCAGGCCCACAGGGAAAAGACCGTCGAGCGGGTGAGGGCCTGGAGGCAGGCAAACCCGGAGAAGGTGCGGGAGGCGGCCCGGAAGAGCGTCAGGAAGTGGAGGGACGCCCACCCGGAGGAGGCAGCAAAAAAAGACGCGGCGAACTACCGGCGGCGGGCCATGGACAAGGTGAAGCGGATCCTGGAGGCGAACTTCACCGGGGGCGGCTACCTCCTCACCCTGGACTTTACCGGGCTGAGTTTCCGGCCCGCCCGCTCGGTGATGCGGTCAGAGGCAGAGCGGATGATCCGGAGGCTGAGAGCTGACGACAGGGGAGCGGGGGAGGAACTGCGGTACATATACGCCGCCGATCTGGCGGAGGGGCCGGTGGTGCGCCTGCTGGTCAATGAGGGCGGGCTGGACTTCGCCCAGGGCCCGGAGGGGGCCCTTGACCGGGTGGCGCGGCTGTGGCAGGTCGGCGGGGTGCATATCGTCCATGCGGACAGGGCCAACGGCTGGGGCGGGCTGCTGGAGCTTCTGACGCCGGGCACGGCGGCGGGTGGCCGGAGCTGGACACGCTCCCGCAATATGCGGGAACCGATGGAAGACTGAAGAGCTGGGGCGGGGACAACACCCGCCCCGGCTTTGCCGTATCTATACGAGAGGACGGGGAAGCGTGGCAAAACGGAAGAAGACTATCATATCGGGGCCTATTGTGGAAGCGGTGATCTACACGCCACCGGAGCCCAGGGACGGCCCCAGGGCGCGGGCGGAGAAGTCCAGAATGACCACGGCGGCCCAGAAGGCGATCAATGACAACTGCGCCAGGCGGAGGCTGTCACGGCTGATCTCCACAAACTTCACATGGCGGGATCTCGTTGCCACGCTGACATACCGGGACGGAAGCTTACCGGCCAACCGCAAGGAGGCGCGGAAGCTGATGCGGGCCTTCCTGCGGAAGCTGAGAGAGGTCAGGCGGCGGCGGGGCGTCGATCTCAGATATATCTACGTCACAGAGGACAAGCACGGGGAAGGGCGCCTCCACCATCATCTGATCCTCAACGCCACGGGGGAGGACGTGGAAGAGCTGCGGAGCCTGTGGAGCTATGGGGACATTGTAGACGTCCAGTATGTAGGCAAGCACGACTTTGACGGCTGGGCGGTCTATCTGAGCAAGGAGGCGGGAGACCGGCCCAACGGGGCCCAGATGTGGACGCCTTCCCGGAACCTGAAGAAGCCCATTGTGAAATATGAGTATGTGCCCAGCGACACCACCTTGACGCCTCCACCCGGAGCCCTTCCCCTTGACCGGAAGGAGGGAGGAGGCTTATACGGGAGCTTCTGCTATATCCGTTACCGTCTGCGGGATAACGGGGGCGGCGGAGGCTTCCCGATGTACCTTGACAACTGAACACCGAGCGGGAGAAGGAGAGAAGGCCCCCTCCTATCAGGCTTGTACGTGACTATATCTTTGGAACACGCCCGGAGAAAATGAGGAAAACGGCGGACAGCCAGGAAGAAAACATGGTAAAATCAGAGCAACAGGAAAGGCGGTGGTCAACATGCCGTTGATGATCCAGACAAAGGCCGACGAGACCGGGAAGGAGTGGCTGAGATGCCCGTTTTGCAGGCGGAAACTGCTACGGCTGGAAGAGGACAGCGAGGCCCGAGGCGTCGGGCTGTGGTGCGTGCGCTGTAAATGCGAGCTGGAAATGGACGTTACGCCCGGTGAGAATGGGCATGAAGTCACAGTCAAACGGGCCTTGCGGAGGGTGGAAAGGGAGGCTTTTTGTTCGGATTTTGGGGGGTGAAACTGCCAGGAGGCTACGTGTCGCCCGTGTGCCCGTGTGCTTGCGCTATGCGGGCGAGGAATGGGGCCAAGCCCAACGGCGGCAAGGGCTACACCCCTCTTCAAAAAGTTTGAAGGCGAGGGTTGAAAAGACCCCGTTGCCCCTCGCGTGTGAGAAAAATTCCCACATCACGCCCCGGAAAGGCGGGAAAATCCGGGGAATTTTTACCGGGCTTTCGGGCTGTGGGCCGGGAACGCTTGGGCGTGCGAACAAGACACCACGCGCCCACGCGGGCGCGGCCCCTACGGGGCAGACCCCTCCCCCCCGGTCGAAAAGTTTAGACTTTGGGCCGGGAGACCGCATAGCCCCCTTCGTGAGAGATTTTTTCCCCATATGGATGAAAAAATGGGAGTGTCCCCAAGCTGGGACGCTCCTATTTTTTGAGACCAAAAGTTTTCCCTTTAGTTTTCCCTTTAGCGCTTCAAAAAAAGCCCGCAGAAAAGTGGAAGGAATTAGAAGGAAATGCGGGAAAACGTTGGGAAATAAGGAAAAAGGTTAAAGACCGGGAAGAACTGGGCGAATTACAAAATAATAACAGTTGTGTCAAGAACATTGACGATGCCGCCCGAAACGTGTAAAATAGGAAAAGAAAAATCCGAAACGGAGGGAACGGCATGGCACGGCGCGGCACGAAGAACGACCTTGTCAAATGTGAATATTGCGGAGAGATGTACTCCGTCACCTATAAGCACTGCCCCTTCTGCAATGAGGACGGCACAGGCCGTTGGAACGAGCCGGAGGAGCAGGAGGATTATTACAGCGAGAGAGACGCCCGCTCCGGCGGGGGCAAGCGACTGGCCGGCGGAAGCCGGCGGCGGGGCAACGGCCCCAGCGCAGGTTCCATTATCGGCGGCATCCTCTCTCTGATCCTGATCATCGCCGCCGTTTGTATCGTGGTCTCCCTGGTGAGATCCTTCCTGGGAGGAAAGGATCCCAAGCCCAAGGAGAGCGCCGTGCCGGATCCTTCGGCGGCGGTGAGTACGATCCCCTCCACCGCACCCACGCAGCCGGCCCTTCCCAGCGCGGATCCGGCGGTGCCCAGTCCCGGCCAGGCCGTGGAGCCCTCCGCGCCTCCGGTTCCCACGGTGACCACCCCCGCGGTGGATCTGGTGACGCCTACCGGCTTTACATTGAGCAAGTCCGACTTTACCTTCGACCATGTGGGCGAGGTCTATAAGATCAAGGTGACTTACACGCCTGCCGACGCCCATGGGGACATTTCCTGGAGATCCAGCAACCCCAACGTGGCCTCCGTGTCCTGGGATGGCACGGTGACGGCGGTGTCTCCCGGCACGGTCACCGTCACCGCCACCGTGGCCGGGGTGGGGGAGAAGAGCTGTATCGTGCGCTGCAGCTTCTCCAGCTCGTCCGCGCCGGTCTCCTCCGGGCAGTCCGGATCGGAGGGCACCCAGACGCCGGATACATCCTCCGCCGCCAAGCTCAGCCGGAGCGACTTTACATTGAGCTCTGTGGGCGACAGCTGGCGGCTGGTGGTCTCCGGCACCAGCTCCGCCGTGACCTGGGCCTCCAGCAACAGCGAGGTGGCCACAGTTGGGGCGGACGGCACCGTCACCGCCGTGAGCAAGGGTACCTGCAACGTCACCGCCACAGTGGACGGGGTCACCCTCAAGTGCATCGTGCGCTGCAACTGGTGATCGAAAGAGAGAGAAAGGGACGGCCCTCGGGCCGTCCCTTTTTTGCGCCTTTTCGGCAGAAGGACTTCGGACAAAGTGACGAGGAGGGCGACATAAAAGCGGAAGTTATCTGTATATGTTGCTCAAAAAATGGATTTTTCACAAATAACCGCAGTTTTGTCCAGTGGATATTAAAACCGGCGTTTTGTAAAATATAATCATACCGAGCGCCAGAACTGTCTCTTGTTTTGGCAGGATAAACAAACAATCAACCTAAGGAGGAGTACATCGTATGAAAAAGCGTATTCTCGCGCTGACCCTGTCCCTGGCCATGACGGCCGGTCTGCTCGCCGGCTGCGGCGGCGACAACAATCCCCCGGCGGAGAGTAAGGCGGCCGATCCCGCCCCGGCTCAGTCCCAGGCGGCCGATCCCGCTCCCGCTACCCCCGACACCTCCAACATGAGCGAGGTGCAGAAGATCATTGCCGAGGCCGAGACCATGAGTTGGGAAGACCTGGCCAAAAAGGCCATCGAGGAGTCCAACGGCAAGACCTTCTTCGGCGTGGGCAACTCCAGCCGCGGCAAGTCTGCCCTGCCCCTGTTCATCGAGGCTCTGCAGGCCATCGACTCGGGCTACAACATGGAGTTCGAGTGGCAGCAGCCCAAGAACAACAAGATCTTCGACCAGCTCACCGCCGACTCCCTGAAGCCTGAGGGCACCTTCGCCATGACCCTCATCCAGGACGGCAACCAGATCGAGAGCAAGATGGTGCAGACCGGCATCCTGGATACCTTTATCCCCAAGGAGTGGGCCGAGGCCAACGGCACCACCGCCGACGCCTATGACGGCTTCCTGCCCCTGCAGACCCTGAACAAGGTCTTTATGTACAACAACACCGGCTCCAAGACCTACGACAACTGCTGGGACTTCGTGGCCGAGGGCGAGCACGGCCTGTACATGGATATCGACTCCGAGATCGTGGGCAAGAACTTTCTGTACATGCTTACCGAGGATACTTACGCCGGCTGGCTCAAGGAGGCCTTTGACGCCCTGAGCGCTGAGGAGCAGGCCTACTTCCAGCCCGTCATCAATGAGATGAAGTCCGAGGCCGAGGATCTGGGCCTGGGCGCCAACGGCGCTTATGCTCTGGCCTGGATCAAGCTGTGGGTGGAGTCCTACAACGCCCAGACCGACGACGGCCCCATCTGCAACACCCTGGTGGACAAATCCGCCACCGATCAGTTCGGCCTGCTGGTGTACTCCAAGCTGCGCTCCGTGGAGGAGTCCAGCTCCGTATCCGTCAACAACATCAACGTGGCGGCCTATGACGACGGCTATACCGGCATCGGCGGCTACGGCTACTGCCACTACCTGTTCGTCACCGACAACAGCCCCCTGCCCTGGACTGCCTGCGCCTTCATCCGCTACATGACCTGCGATGTGGACGGCTTCTCCGCCTGGGGCAAGGACATGGGCGGCTACTCCTCCAACCCCACCGTGGCCGAGGGCACCGAGGCCAAGTACGGCCACTCCAAGGGCGGCATGGCTGAGGACGGCACCACCGTTCAGTTCGAGGCCAAGAACGACCGTGGCTACGACTGGTGGACCGGCGAGGGCAAGCTGGTTCTGGAGGATCCCGAGTACTGCGCCGACGTGGCCTTTACCGTGGGCTCCTGGATCGAGATGCTGACCAAGTATTCCGCGGGCTGATTTAAGCATAGCCTATCTGCCCCGGCACGATTTCGTGCCGGGGCAGTAGCTAAAAGGGGAATTTTCATGATCAAAAATGTAATTTTTGACGTGGGCGGCGTGCTCATGGACTTTGACACTGGAGCCCTGTGCCGGGCACTGACCGAGAACGAGGCGGACGCCCAGCTCCTCGATGCGGAGACCTTTGGTCACCCGGACTGGATCTCCCTGGATCGGGGCGTACCTGAGGCGGCGGTACTGGCTGGGTTTCAGTCGCACCTGCCCCAGCGCCTGCATGCCGCCGCCGCCGAGCTGCTCAAGCGTTGGGATGAGTGGCTGACGCCGGAGAAGGATATCAACGCTCTGGCTTTGGAGCTGGATGCCATGGGGATCCAAGTGTATATCCTTTCCAACACCTCTCCGGAGTTTTACCGCTTCAGCAAACGGATCCCGGCCTGGCCGGTGGTGAAGGGCTGCATCCTCTCCTTTGAGGAGAAGCTCCTGAAGCCTGATCCGGAGATCTACCGCCGCCTGTTGTCCAGGTTCGGACTGGCTCCGGGGGAAAGCTTCTTTGTGGATGACAACCATTTGAATATCGAGGCTGCCAAGTGGTGCGGCCTGAAAGGGGAGCTCTACCGGCACGATATCGTGCGCCTGCGGGCGAGCCTGCGGGCCGAAGGGGTAGAGGTAAAACCCTGAAACATAGCAAAGAACTGCTTTTAATAACAGAAGGGAGATCATATGGTTATGACTGGGTTTAAACGTATTTTATCCGGTTCCCTGGCGCTGAGCCTGTGCCTGTCTCTGGCCGGCTGCGGCGGCAACAACAATCCCCCGGCGGAGAGTAAGGCGGCCGATCCCGCCCCGGCTCAGTCCCAGGCGGCCGATCCCGCCCCCGCCACGCCGGACACCTCCAACATGAGCGAGGTGGAGAAGATCATCGCCGAGGCTGAGACCATGACCCTGGAGGAGCTGGCGAAGAAGGCCATTGAGGAGTCCAACGGCAAGACCTTCCATGCCGTGGGCAACTCCAGCCGCACCCCCACCGCCATTACCAACTTTATTGCCTACCTCCAGACCATCGAGCCCAGCTATACGCTGGAGGAGGACTGGCAGACCCCCAAGAACAATAAGATCTTCGATCAGCTCACCGCCGACTCTCTGAAGGACACCGGCACCTTTGCCATGACCCTCATTCAGGACGGCAACCAGATCGAGAGCAAGATGGTGCAGACCGGCATCCTGGATACCTTTATCCCCAAGGAGTGGGCCGAGGCCAAGGGTACGACCGCCGACGAGTGGACCGGTTATCTGCCCATGCAGACCGGCAGCAAGGTCTTTATGTATAACAACCAGGGCAGCAAGACCTACGACAACTGCTGGGACTTCGTGGCCGAGGGCGAGCACGGCCTGTACATGGACATCGACTCTGAGATCGTGGGCAAGAACTTCCTCTATATGCTGACCCGGGACGACTATGCCGCCTGGCTCAAAGAGGCGTATGAGGCGCTTTCTGCCGAGGAGCAGGCTTACTTCACGCCCGTCATTGACGAGATGGCCGCAGACGCCACCGATTTGGGCCTTGGCCCCGATGGAAAGTATGCCCTGGCCTGGATCAAGCTGTGGGTGGAGTCCTACAATGCCCAGACCGACGATGGCCCCATCTGTAATATCCTGGTGGATAAATCCGCCGCCGACCAGTTCGGCCTGCTGGTCTACTCCAAGCTGCGCAGCGTGGAGGAATCCGCCTCCATTTCCAAGAACAACATCAATGTGGCCGCCTATCAGGACGGCTATCAGGGTATCGGCGGCTACGGCTACTGCCACTACCTGTTCGTCACCGACAACAGCCCCCTGCCCTGGACTGCCTGCGCGCTCATCGCCTTTATCACGGAGACGGTGGACGGATACTCCGCCTGGGGCAAGGACATGGGCGGCTATTCCTCCAACCCCGAGCTGGCCGCTGAGATCGAAGAGGTCTACCAGCACTCCAAGGGCGGTATGGCTGAGGATGGCGTCACGGTAGAGTTTCCCGCCAAGAACGACCGTGGCTACGACTGGTGGTCTACGGAGGGCAAGCTGGTTCTGGAGGATCCCGAGTACTGCGCCGACGTGGCCTTTACCGTGGGCTCCTGGATCGAAATGCTGACCAAGTACGCCGCCTGAGATATCCCCATTTTCCTGTCTATGACCAGCCTGAGGACAGGGCTGCGGTGAAACAATAGCGGAAAAGGCACCCCCGGGGCGGTGTACCTGCCGCGCCGGGGGCGCCTTTTTTCCCAAGTCCTCCATTCTCAAGAGAGGAGCTGCCTATGAACGAGAACACCACCCTGGCCGCCAGTCCGTCGGCCATTTGGCTCAACAAGATCAAGACCTTTTTTTCCAAGCCCTACAATGTGATCCTGCTGCTGTTTGGCATCGTGGTGACGGTGACCACCATCGCCCCCATCCTGGCCATTATTCAGGACACCTTTAAGATCCACCCCGGTACCATCGACCAGCACCTCACCGGCATGGCCTCTGGCTATACGGCGGTGAACTACATCGACCTGTTTACCAGCAAGATGGCAAAGGCCAACCTTTGGACGCCTCTGCTCAACACGGTCTGGCTGGCGGTGGGCACCTGCATCGTGTCCATCCTCTTCGGCGGCATTTTCGCCTTTCTCATCACCCGAACCAACCTGGCCTGGCGGAAGTATCTCAGCTCCATCTTCATCTTCCCCTATATCATGCCCCAGTGGACGCTGGCGGTGGTGTGGCAGAACCTCTTTAACTCCAACGCCGTTACCGGCACCTCCAACGGCCTGCTGGCCACCCTGTTCAGCATCAACATGCCCATGTGGTGGTGTAAGGGCCTGTTCCCCAGCCTCATGGTGCTGGGCCTCCACTACGCCCCCTTTGCCTATATCCTTATTGGCGGCATCTTCCGCAACATGGACGCCAACCTGGAGGAGGCGGCCACCATTCTGGACACCCCCCGGTGGAAGATCGCCTTCCGGGTGACCCTGCCCATGGTGAAGCCTGCCATCCTCTCCACCATTCTGCTGGTCTTCGGCTCGGCCATGGGCTCCTACCCGGTGCCCCATTACCTGGGCCTGACCACCCTCTCCACCAAGTACGTGTCCATGAACTCCAAGTATACCGGCGAGGCCAGCATCCTGGCCATCATTATGATGGTCTTCGGCGTGGCCATTATGATGCTCAATCAGATGAGCCTGAAAAGCCGCAAGAGCTATACCACCGTTACCGGCAAGTCCGGCCAGATCTCCAAGATCAACCTGGGCAAGGTGGGCCGGTACGTCATCGCCCTTGTGCTGGTCATCGTGACCTTCTTCACCAGCATTTTCCCCATCGTCTCCTTCGCCTTCGAGACCTTCCTGCCCAATCCCGGCGACTACTCCTTCCTCTACACCGGGGATACCTCCAACCTGACCACCAAGTGGTGGGTCACCGACGAGAACGTCACGGAGAACGGTATGTACGGTCAGAAGGGTATCCTCCACAATGAGACCATCTGGAGGGCCTTCCGGGGCACCATGCTGGTCAGCGTGGCCTGCGCGCTCCTGGCGGGCACCATCGGTACCCTTATCGGCTACGCCGTCTCCAAGAACCGACGAGGGCGATGGGCAAGCTACGTCTACAATATGGCGTTTTTGCCCTATCTGATGCCCTCTATCGCCGTGGGCGCGGCCTTCTTCATTCTGTTCTCCAACCAGCATATTAACCTCTTTAACACCTATACGCTGCTCATCATCACCGGTGTCATCAAGTACATCCCCTTTGCCAGCCGTACCTCCCTCAACTCCATGCTCCAGCTCTCCGGTGAGATCGAGGAGGCGGCCATCATCCAGAACGTGCCCTGGATCAAACGGATGAGCCACATCATCATCCCCATCCAGAAGTCCTCCATCATCTCCGGCTACATGCTCCCCTTCATGACCTGCCTGCGGGAGCTGAGCCTGTTCCTGCTGCTGTGTACCCAGGGCTTCATCCTCTCCACCACGCTGGACTACTTTGACGAGATGGGCCTCTACGCCTTCTCCAGCGGCATCAACCTGATCCTTATCATCACCATTCTCGTGTTCAACACCCTTGTCAACAAGCTCACCGGAGCCAGTCTGGACGAGGGGATAGGAGGTAACTGATATGCCGAAAATCGAACTGACCCATGTGACCAAGCGGTGGGATAAATTCTACGCCGTGGACGATCTGGATCTGGTCATTGAGGATAACGCCTTTGTCACTCTGCTGGGCCCCTCAGGCTGCGGTAAGACCACCACCCTGCGGATGATCGCCGGACTGGAGACCCCCACCTCGGGCCGCATCACCATCGGCGACACCGTGGTCTTCGACTCGGAGGCGGGCATCAACGTGCCCCCCAACAAGCGGAAGGTGGGCTTCCTGTTCCAGAACTACGCCCTCTGGCCCAACATGACGGTCTACCAGAACATCTCCTTCGGTCTGACCAATGTGAAGGAGGAGCTGCCCAAAATCGACCTGGAGGCCCGGAAGACCGCCGCCCTCATCAAGGCGCTGAAGCGGCCTGACGACGTGGTGAAGACCATCCAGGAGTGTGTGGACAAAAAGGGTAAGCTGGATGTGAACAAAGCCCACATTAAGCTCATTGACCGCTATGAGATCTCCATCTACACCGCCAAAGAGCTCATGGGCTACAAGCTCCACGAGTCCATGGAGCCGGCCACCATCGCCCAGGCCAAGCTCTCTGAGCTGGAGAAGGCGCTGGAGGCGGCCAGGGCCAAATGCCAGAGCGAGGGGTGCACCTTCTCTGACGACTTTACCTACCTGAAAGACGGCAAGCCGGTCACCAGCGTGCGCAAGCTCTCCAAGGAGGAGATCGACCTCAGTGTGCGCCGGGTGGCCCGGATCGTGAAGATCGGCATGTTTATGGACCGCTACCCCGCCGAGCTCTCCGGCGGCCAGCAGCAGCGGGTGGCCATCGCCCGTACTCTGGCTCCCGAGCCCTCGGTGCTGTTCATGGACGAGCCTCTTTCCAACCTGGACGCCAAGCTGCGTCTGGAGATGCGCTCTGAGCTCCAGCGGCTCCACCTGGAGACCGGCTCCACCTTCGTCTACGTCACCCACGACCAGATGGAGGCCATGACCCTGGCCACCAAGATCTGCCTGATCGAAAACGGTGTGCTTCAGCAGTACGACGCGCCCCTGACGGTCTATGGCCAGCCCAACAACACCTTTGTGGCCGACTTTGTAGGAAACCCCGCCATCAATTTTGTGGAGGGCAAGGGCAGTCAGAACGCCGACGGCTCCATTGGCCTGACCATCTTCGACGGCACCCGGGTCACCTTTACCCCCCAGGCCCCCATCCAGGTGGCCGACTGGTTCGCCCAGGCCGACGCCGAGGATGAGCACAAGCGTCAGCTCATGGCGGAAAAGGCCACCCAGAAGGGCTATGTGGAGAAGGGCAACAAGGACACGGTCTTCCGCTACCACGTGGCCCTGGTGGACGAGGAGGAGGACTTCGGCGACGAGGTGGAGCTCACCGACGAGGACTTCGTCCTGGGCGTCCGGCCCGAGTTCCTGCGCATCTCCGACGACGGGGCCCTGGAGGGGGAGATCTACTCCGCCATGCCCACCGGCATGGAGACCACCGTCAAAGTGCGGCTGGGAGAGTACCTCCTCACCGGCGTGGTCTTCGGCGGCGTGCTCTACCAGATCGGGCAGAAGGTTCGCCTGGACTTCCGGGGAGAGGATATCGTCCTCTTCAGCCGCAGGAACGGCCGCCTCATCACCCAGGGCCGACTGACCATCCAATAAAAAAGAAAAAGGACACAAAAAGAGGCGGCGGGAAAATTCCCGCTGCCTCTTTTTGCAGGGAAGGGAGAAAAAAGAGAGTTTGAACGCCCCGTCAAGGGGACGGAGGTTCCGGAATAAAGGGGGTGGTAAGCCTGCCCAAAGCGTCGATCTCCACCGTGACCACATCGCCGGGCGCCAGCCACTTTCGCTCCGGTTCCGGCTGGAGCATAATGTGGCCCACGGAGGTGCCGGTGAGCAGAACATCCCCCGGGTTGAGGGTAAAGAAACGGGAGATCCCCGCCACCAGCTCCGCCACCGGCTGGATCATGTCGTCAGTACAGAAATCCTGAAGGATCTCACCGTTGACCCCGGCCCGCACCCGCAGGGCGTTGGGGTCGGGCACCTCGTCCCGGGTGACCAGATAGGGGCCGATGGGGGTAAAGCCGTCGCAGCACTTTCCGGGCAGCCAGGAGGTGGTCATGTTCTGAAGATCCCGGGCCGATACGTCGTTGGCGCAGCAATAGCCCGCCACGTAGTCCAAGGCGGTTTTGGAAGGCACCAGCCGCGCTGTTTTTCCCATGACCACGGCCAGCTCCCCCTCAAAGTCCACCTGGGTGGAGTTGCGGGGCAGAGCCACGGCCTGACCGCTTCCCCGGACAGACTCGCCGAATTTGGGGAAGAGGTGGGGGAAGTCGGGGCGGGGGAGCTTCTGCTGCTCCATATAGCGGATGTAATTGAGCCCCACGCCGATGATCTTGCCCGGCCGGAGCACGCAGGGCGCAAGGCACAGCTCCTCTTCGGGGAGAAGGGGGGCCTCCGTGCGGAGGAAGGGCTCCAGAGCGTCCGGCAGGGCCGGGCCGGTGCGGAGCAAGTCGTCTGTGTGGGTCAATGCGCCATGGCTCGCCGCGGTGAGATCCAATACGCCCTCTTGGCGCCACAGGCCCAGATGGAGCGCATCCCCGGCGTAAAAATTCAGCAGCTTCAAGCGATCCTCTCCCTGTCAGTTTTCTTCCAGCTGTTGGGCCGCGCGCTGTACCTGATACATGGTGTTGCCGTGCTCGGCAACGTATTGAAAACACGCCCGGGCCTTCTTGGGGTTCGACGTCCGGAGGACTTGCCCCATCAGGTATTTGGTGTATACCTGCTGATACTCATTGGTGCTGACCCGCTCCCAGATCTCCAGGGTCTTGCGGCACTCGTCCAGCTTTTCCTCGTGGAGGTTGCGGTAAAACTCCACGCTGTTCAGGGTGCCGATGATCTGGGCCACAGCCTGGTCGTTGGTCTTATATTGGTCGTACATCTTGTTCAGCCGCTCAATGTATTCCGGGAAGCGGGAATAGTCCTCCCGCTCCGCGTCCAGCTTGGCATGGAGGTCGATGACGAAGGTGGCCATGCCGGAGCGGATGGCGGGCTCGATGCGCTCCAGGGTCTCCAGGGCCTCGTCAAATTCGCCCGCGGCGTACAGCGCGGAGCACAGCTGGATCTCCAGCATCAGCTTCTGCCGCTTTTTTGCCCTGCCGCAGAGCATGCGCAGGAGCGTGACATATTTTACCGGGTCGCAGTCGTGATAGAGGATCCCCTCGGGCAGCTGGTAGAGGACGAGTCTGCACCCGTGGAGGAACAGGACGCCCAGCACCGCCAGGATGGCCAGGATCACCACCGCCGGGATGGGCCAGCGCCATTGCAGGATCCAGTTGGCCGCGAGAAGCAGGATCAGTGCCGCCTCCGCCACAAGGACGAGCCTGTAGCGGAAGAACTTTCCATTGAGGTTTTTCGCGCACTCCTCGGTGGACGCGGTCTGGTAGAAGGAGGCCGCCGCATCCGCCTGCTCTTGGTGAAGGGTGTCCTTTTCGCTCATGCTCTCAACTCCTCCGGCAGCATTACCTCTGCCGTGTTCGTCTCAATGATCTGCTTTTTCAGCCGCGGGATGCTGCCCGAGGCCACGGAGAATTCATCCAGCCCCAGCTTGAGGAGAATGGGGATCAGCCGCGCGTCGGCGGCCGCCTCACCGCACATGCCGGCCCAAATGCCGGCCTTGTGGGCGTTGTCAATGGCCATGCGGATAAACCGGAGCACCGCCGGATCCATAGCGTCATAAAGCTGGCCGATCTGGGCGTTCATCCGGTCGCAGGCCAGGGTGTACTGGGTCAGGTCATTGGTGCCGATGCTGAAGAAGTCCACGTGCCTGGCCAGCCGGTCGCTCATGATGGCCGAGGCGGGGGTCTCGATCATAATGCCCCACTCGATGTTCTCCGCCACCGGGATGCCCTCGGCTGTGAGCCGGGCTTTTTCCTCATCGGCGATGGCCCGGGCCTGGATCACCTCAGACTCCGAGATGATCATGGGGAACATGACCGCCAGCTCGCCGTAGACGGAGGCCCGCAGCAGCGCCCGCAGCTGGGTGCGGAAAAGCTCCGGCCGGCTCAGGCAGATGCGGATGGCCCGGTAGCCCAGGGCCGGATTTTCCTCCCTGGGGAGATCCAGACAGTCGGTGTGCTTGTCGGCGCCGATGTCCAGCGTCCGGACGACCACCTTGCCCGGCTTCGTGGCCTCCAGGATGGCCTTGTAGGTCTGGAATTGCTCCTCCTCCGAGGGCAGCTGGGCGCGGTCCATGTAGAGAAACTCGCTGCGGAAAAGACCGATGCCCATGGCGCCATTTTGAACGGCCTTCCGGGCGTCGGCCACATCTGCCGCATTGGCGCACACCTCCACGGCCCTGCCGTCCCGGGTGACAGGCGCCTGCTTGGCGTACCGCTCCAGCTCCTCCCGCTCCTGTCGGAAGGCCGCCAGCTTTTCCTGGTAGGTCTGCAGGGTGGCCTCGTCCGGGTCGAGGATGACCTGGCCGGCGGCGCCGTCCACGATGATGACGGCCCCATCCAGACCCTCGCCGATCTCCCCGCCCAAGGCGGCCACCGCCGGAATACCCATGATCCGGGCCAGAATGGCGGAATGGGAGAACTCAGAACCCTTTTCCGTCACAATGGCCTGAATGAGGGCCTTGTCCAGGGAGACGGTCTGACTGGGGGTCAGATCCTCGGCGGCGGCGATATAGGGCTGGGTGGGGGCGGCCGGGGCCGCCTCCTCACCGTTGAGCTTGCGGATGAGCCGCTGGGAGATATCCTTGATATCCGCCGCCCGCTCCCGCATGAATACATCCTCCATAGAGGCGAACATCTCGGCAAATTCAGCGCCGGTCTGCTCCACGGCGGCCTGTGCCGACATGGCTTCGGCGGTGATATAGTTTTCAATGGATTCGGTGTAGTCCGGATCCTCCAGTAGCATCCCGTGGACGCTGAAGATCTCCGCGGCCTTTTCGCCCACCTTTTCCAGCGCCTCCTGGAAAAGGGCGTCCAGCTCCTCTTTGGCCTGCCGGACGGCGTCCCGCAGCAGCGCCAGCTCCTGGGCGCTGTCGCTTGCGGTGCGGCGCTCCACCTTGGCGGTGTGGGGCTTCAAAAACCGGACTGTTCCGATCGCGTATCCATCTGACGTCCCGATCCCGCGCAGTGTTTTCATCCCTTGTCCATCTCCTGTCAAAGGTTCTCTTCGCAAAATTGCTTTAGATCGGCGCAGACCGAATCTTCGTCCGGCCCTTCGATCTCAAAGGTGACGCTCTCGCCCTTCTTGACCGCCATTTTCATAATGGCGATCAGCCGGTTGCACGCCGCCTCTTTGCCGCCGCACTTGAGGGTGACCTTGCTCTGGTACTGGGCGGTCTTTTTGGCGATCAGGCCGGCGGGCCGTGCATGGAGGCCCATTTCGTCGGTCACGACGCAGGTAAATGATTTCATGGCTGATCCCTCACTCTTCACTTAATGCCTTGATCACGTCTACGATGCTCTCCTTGGACTCGTCCACCAACTGCTTGGCCAGTTCTTCCTTGTCCACCATGTTCCGCAACTCGGCGGCGTTGATGAGCATGGGCATGTTCACGCCCGTGATCAGGAGCATTTCAGGCAGCTCCTGGGTCAGAATGGCGGCCACACGGAAGGGAGTCCCGCTGAAGATGTCGCACAGAACGATCACATTGTTGTTGTAAGCGGCGCAGGCCGCTCTGAGGTTTGCCTCAAAATCCTCGGGGGACATGTCGCCCTTCAGGGGCACCGGCGTCACGTCGGGAAGCTCGCCGAAGACCATCTGGGCCGACCGGATGAGCTCCTCACAGAAGACGCCGTGGCTGGTGACAACGATCCCGTATTTTTCTGTCATACGTTATCCCTCCTGGTCAAAAGCGGTTGTGGGCGTTGAGCAGGTGCGCGCAGGAGGCGAGCTTGTCGCAGAAGCCCTCCTGCACGGCGGCCTGGAGCTTGGTCAGACCTCTTCTGTCCGTCTCCGGCTGGGAGACCAGGTCGACGGCGGCCTTCACCGCGGCGGCGGAAAGGCTCTCGGAGAAGGTGACTCTGGAAAGCCCGGTGCGGGCGGCCAGCTTCAGACACTCGCCCAGGGTGAAGATCTCGCCCCGGATGCCGATCTGCAAAACGGTGGCGTCATAGAGGGCCCACAGCTTTCGGGCCAAGCCCACCTCGTAGGTCTCGCCGGCGTCCTTGGGGGCGCGGCCCGTTATCAGGATGCCGCCGGCCTGCACCCGGCTGACGGCGGCCATAAGCTCGTCCGTCCGGTCGAGAAGCCCGCAGTCCAGCTCCACCGCCGCCTCCAGCCGCGCGCCCATGGCTCTGCACAGGTGGGCCGTCTCTTTGAGAAGGGCCTGGTCGCAGGTGATGGGCATGACGATGTTGGTGTAGCCCGCCATAACGGCGCGGATGGCAGTTTCAAAGCTCTCACAGTGCTCCAGGCTGAGTCCGGCGGGAACCTGAGAGAACATGGCGGAGAATTTCTCCGTCAGCTCCGCGGCCTCCTCCAAGGACATATCCGCCTCGTTTTCGACGCCCACGATCAGAGGGCTTCTCCGGCTGGCGGCCGTCTGGAAGCACCACTTGATGGAGTCCCGGCTGTATACGGCGGGGGAGGGGATGGCGTGGCCGCGGTAGGAGTCTGTGATCAATTTTGTGATTTGTGTCAACATGATGCGTCCTCCTTATAAGCGGCCCGCGTTGCCGATGGCGGTCATAAAATCCGTCAGCTGGGCCACGTAGGCGTCCCGAATGACCCGGTTGAGCTCCGCCGTGCTGACACAGCCGCCCTGTTCCAGCAGCCTGCCCTTTGCCGCCTGCATACCGGCGTTGAGAAGCTCGCCCTGCACATTGAATTTGGAGATGCCCAGCTGGGCCGACTTCCGGAGCTTTTCCTCTCCCAGGAAGGAGCAGCCGTGCATGACCAGGGAGACGGGCACAGTGGCCTTGAGCTCCTGGATCAGGTCGTAGTGCATGATGGCCTCCTGATCCTTCACGTCTCCGTGGTAGGAGCCCACCGCCACGGCGATGGCGTCCACGCCGGTGGCCAGGGCGAACTTGCGGGCGGAGGGGGCGTTGGTGAGGGTGCCCTCCCGCTGCTCCAGGGAGGCGTCCCGGGTCTGGGCGCCGCCCAGGGCGGCCTCTACGCTGACATTTGCGGCGTGGGCCAGCTTGACCGCCTCCAGGATGGCGGCGGCGTTTTCCTCATCGGACAGGTCGGAGCGATCCACCATGACGGCGGTGAAGCCGGCCTGGATGGCCCGGGCGGCGTCCTCGTAGGAGCGGCCGTGATCCAGGCACAGTCCCATGGGGACTTCGGGATATCTGGCCGCGTAATACTTCACGCCGTCGGCCAGCTCCTCGGCGGACATGCCGTCGTTTTTCCAGGCGTGGTAACAGATGATAAAGGGCGCTTTCAGGGTGGAAGCCGTTTCAAAGCACCACTTGATACATTCAAAATCCAGGGGACAGGGGGCGGCGATGCCATAGCCGGCGGCGGCCGCCTCCTTTGTGAGTTGATCCACTCGTACTAACATGTCATCCTCCTTGTGTGACTTCGTCAAGGGACAACGAGGCACTTTACCGATGAATGGATTGCCCGCGGGCCGGCCTGTGCCGGCCCGCGGGCAATCCTCTCGCTTAGAAAAATTCCTTTTCCGCTTCCTTGGCCCACGCCTTGTAGGCGTCGGTCTCCACGGTGTCCTTCGTCACCAGCTGGGGGACTTTCTCGCCCCGGATGGTGGACAGAACGGCGCTCACCACCAGCTTGGCGGCATAGTCCCGGGCGGCCATCACGCCGCCGGCCATGTGGGCGGTGACGGTGCAGTTGTCCAGCTTTCTCCAGGGGCTGTCGGCGGGGAGGGGCTCCTCGGGGAACACGTCCAGGGCGGCGCCGCCGATGCGGTGGTTCTGCAGCGCCTCCAAAAGGGCGTCGTTATCCAGCAGGCCGGACCGGGCCGTGTTGACAAAGTAGGCGGTGGGCTTCATGGACTCGATCTCCTTGCGGCCCACAATGCCCCGGGTCTCCTCCACAAAACGGGCGTGGATGGTGACGATATCCGCCTGCTTAAACAGCTCCTCCTTGCTCACCGGAGTGTAGCCCAGGGCCTTGACGGCCTCGTCGTCCACAAAGGGGTCATAGACCAGGATCTCAGAGCCGAAGCCGGCGCACTTCTTGGCCACCAGCCGGCCGATCATACCGAAGCCGAACACACCCACCTTGCACTCCGCCATGTGGGGCAGATAGGGAGTGCTGGGCCACTCTTTTCTCCAGGAGTCCAGGTCGGTGGTCACGTCCTTATAGGAGCGGGCCACGTTGCGCAGCTCGGAGAGCATGATGGCCATGGTCATGTCGGAGACGGCCTCTGCATTTCTGCCCAGACCGTTGACCACCACGATCCCCCGGCGCTTGACCTCGTCCATGTCGATGTTTTCGATGCCGGCGCGGCAAAGGCCGATCACCTTCAGGTTGGGGAACATGTCCAGAACCTTTTTGGACAGGGGGGTGGTGATGCTTCCCACCAGAACGTCCACGTCGGTGTTGCGAAGCATACCGCCGGGGACGGGAACGGCGTCGGCACCCTGGGTCTCGATGATCTGCAGCGCCTCCATGCCGTACTCGGTGATCTCTTCCACGATGACCTCTACTGAGCCCTTGATCTGTTTGGCCGCATTGACAAACGCGTCCTTTTTGATCCCGTCATCCGCCAACAATAAAATTTTCATTTGATGCTACTCCTTTTGCTTATAATGTATCAAATTTTTCCCCCGAGAGCCTGTCAAAAGGAGGGGAGAGCCGTGATCAGAACAGGCCGATGAGCGCGCCGACGATGGAGATGACCAGGATGCCGAGAATGATCTTGATGGCGCTGACGTTCTTCTTGCTCATCAGATAGTAGGACAGCAAGACCGTGGTCAATGGCAGCAATCCCGGCAGGGCACCGTCCACGAAGGACTGCAGGGTGGCCACCTTCTCAGGCACCAGACCGTCGGCGGCCTCCTGGATGGTCACCTTCAGGGCGAACTGCGGCGTGACATAGTTGGCCGCCATAGCGCCCATGACGAACATGGCCAGAACGCCCATGGCGTCCATGACCTGGCGGAGCTTTTCGTTGCCGCCCTCCAGCAGGGTGTTCAGCGCGTCGGTGCCGAACTTGATGCCCTGCTTGAACCAGAAGATGCCGTTGAGCCACCGGGCGGCGCCGCCCAGGATATAGAAGCCCAGAGGGCCGAGGATGTTTCCGCTCAGAGCCATGGGGGTGAAGATGGCCATGCCCACAGGGCGGATGGTGGAGGTGAAGATGGTGTCGCCGAAGCCGGCCAGAGCGCCCATGAGGCCGGACTTGACCGCCTCCATGTCCTCCCGGTTGATCTCGGCGCCGTTGGCCCGGGCCTCCTCCATCTTGGCCACAATGGCGTTGATGACCATGCCGGTGGAGGGCTCGGTAATGTAATACTTATCGTTATAGAAAGTCATGCCGTCGATGACTTCCTGCTTGTTGTCGGGGTAAAGATCCTGCAGAATGGGGATCATGGAGGCGGCGAAGCCCGTTCCGAAGTTTCTCTGGAAAGTGTTTGCGTTATTGAAGAAGTTGATGCCGATAAACCAGGACTTGAGCAATGCTCTCTTGCTTAATTTTTTCTCAGCCATTGTTCGCAACCTCCTTATTCGACTTAGCCTGCATCAAAAGAATGGCCAGCAGAGCGCCAAAGATGGTCATGGCGATCATGGTAAGGCCCGCACCCTTGAGGAAGTACCAGATATAGAAGCCCAGCAGGAACAAAGGCAGGTAAGCTTTCTTGTTCATGGCCTGCAGGAAGATGGCGAAGCCGATGCCGGGCAGGAACTTACCGGCCACGGAGAAGCCGGCCATGAGCCAGTCGGGAATAACGGCCAGCAGGGAGTTCATGGCGTTCTGGCCGAAGTAGAGCACGCAGAAGAGCATGACAGCGCGCAGGGGGAAGGCGATGATGGCCGGATAGATGCTGTTGCCGAAGTAGTATTTCTTGGCGTTGCCCTCGGCCGCGGCCTTGTCCATGTAGTTCAGGCAGGCCAGGTTCAGGGTCTTCTGCAGGGGCTGGAGGAAGGTGCCGATGATGGTGAAGGGCACCGCGAAGGCGATGACAGTCTCGGTATCCAGGCCGGAGGCCATGGCGATGGGGATGGCCACGAAGCCGGCCAGGCACATATCCATCGTGGTCACGAAGCCCACGAAGGAGGGGGCCATGTTCAGGGTCTGAATGGTACCGCCCAGGATGGTGCCCGTGATGGGATCACCCATGATCAGGCCGATCAGAAGGCCGTGCACCACCGGCCACTGAAGGTTCTGGAAGTTCCAGAAGCTAAACCAATAGTTGTTGATGATCCAGTACAGCAGAGCAATTAAGACTGCCTGTACGACGCTGATTCCCATAGTGTTTCTCCTCTCTTATTTACAGTTTAGAATCCAGCTTTTTTCAATAGAGCCTGGGTATCTCCCTCCGCGTCAGGAGGCGTCAGCTGGCAGAAGACACGAACGCCGTTGTCGATCAGATACTGGAAGTTTGCCGCGTCTGCCTCTCCCACATAGCACTGGTTTGAGATCAGCTTCTTCCCGTTGGCGGAGGGCATAGTGCCGATCTGCAGGGCGTCGAAGCGATAACCTGCGTCCCAGGCCCGCTTGGCGGTGTCGGGCTCCTGGAACAGAACCATGACCCGGCCGTCGCCGAACTGATCCTTGTTCCACTCCTCCATGGCCGTGTCCAGCGTGTAGGTGTCACACTTCACGCCGCCGGGGACTGCCATCTGGTGGACTTTTGCCATAAAGGCGTTTTTCCCCAGGGTGTCCGAGATGATGATCACCCGCTTGATGGACAGCTGGGGGATCCAGGCCACGCAGACCTGACCGTGCACCAGTCTGTAGTCAAGTCTTGTCCAACAAAAACTTGCCATGCTATCTTCTCCTTTCGAGCGCAAGCGCGCACAGTTATCGTTCCCATGAACCGTTATTGAATGTACTCGTTTTTGTCCTGGGGCGGAAAGGCAAATTTCCGCAGCTTACTCTGCTTCAGCCCGGTGCTGACGAACATCTCCGCCGCTTTTACCGTGACGGTCACCGGGTCAAGGACGGGTATGCCCACCAGCTCCTGCAGCTCCTCGTCGTAGCCGCAAAGGCCCGCGCAGCCCAGAACGATCACGTCGGCCCCATCGGATCGGATGATCCCCTGCACCTGCTCCTTTAACTGCCGGAGGGTCTCCTCGCGGTTGGAGCAGGCGCTTTCCACATCCATTTCCACGCTTCTTACCGAGGCGCATTTCTGATCCAGCCGGTAGAGATGAACCAGATCCTCCTGATAGGGCACAAACTGAGAGATGTGAGAGATCACGGTGTATTTGTGCCCCAGAAGACAGGCGATGTACTGCGAAGTCTCGGAAATGCTGAGCACCGGGATGTTAAGGGCCTCCTTCAGGGCGTAGACGCCCACATTGCCGAAGCCCGCCAGGACGACGGCGTCCGGTTCCAGCTCCCTGCACCTGTCCAGCAGGGCCCGCTGCATGCTCCAGACAGATTGATAATCGGCAAAGGTACAGTCGATGCTCTTTGTACCCTTCGGATTGGTCAGGAAAAACAGCTGGGTATTGGGATCGGTGATCTTTCTGCGGGCGGACTTTTGGATGATGTCGGTGCACAGTTCACTGCTGTTGGGATTTGCCACAAGTATTTTCATTGATTCACCTCCTTCTTACTTCGGCCTGATCACTTTTTGCGCTTGAGATACCTGCCGAAGCCTTTTTCTCCCTCAATTTTCCCCTCCCGGTACACCACCTTTCCTCTCACGATCGTCATGACGGGCCAGCCCTTCAGCTTCACGCCGATGTAGGGCGACCATTTGCACTTCGATTTCAGCTCCTCCGACGTGATGGCCTTTTCCTTATGTAGATCCACCACGGTGAAGTCCGCGTCCGAGCCGATGGCCAGGCTCCCCTTCTCCGGGGCCAGGCCGTAGATCCGCGCCGTGCGGTAGCTGGTCATCTTCACCAGCTGGGGGATGGTGAGCTTTCCCTCATTGACGGCGTTGAGGAATACGGCGAGACTGGTCTCCACGCCGGGGATGCCGTTGGGGGCCAGGAAGATGTCCGCCTCGCCCCGCTGCTTTTCCTCCAGGGTGTAGGGGGAGTGGTCGCTGCCAATGTAGTCCACATAGCCCCTGGCCATCAGCTCCCACATCTCCTGCTGGTTTTCCCTGTCGTGCATGACGGGGGAGAACTTCAGATAGGGCCCCTTCTCGGCCATGTCCTCCTCGGTGAACTGGAACAGGTGGGGGGCCGACTCCGCCCAGACCTTGACGCCCCGCTCCTTGGCGCTTCGGATCAGCTTCAGGCCCTCCGCCGTGCTCACGTGAAGGATCACGCCCTCCGCGCCGGTCATTTCAAGGTAGTAGATGGCCCGGGCGATGGCCTCGATCTCCGCCTGCTTGGGATGGGTCATGTTGTAGGCCGGGCCGTCCTTCCGCCCGCTGGCCCTGACCCGCTCCTCCGCCACCTTCAGGATGCCCTCGCTCTCGGCGTGAATGATGGCCACGGCGTGCAGGGCGGCGATCTTCTCCAGCGTCCGGTAGAGCACATCGTCACTGACAAAGGGAAACTCCTTGACGGAGAAGCACATAAACATTTTTACGGCAGTGGCTCCGGAATGATTCCAGAGATCGTCCAAAAGCCCGGTGTTGTCCGCCGTGGCGCCGATATGGATGCCGTAATCCACGTAAGCCTTGCCCTCATAGGCCGCCTCCTTTTCCCTGAGGGCCTCGAAGGTGGTGGTGGGGGGAAGATCCAGCGGGTGGGACAGGACGGTGGTCACGCCGCCCGCGGCGGCGGCCATGGTGCCGTGCTCGAAATCCTCCCGCTGGGTGAAGCCGGGATCCTGAAAATGGATGTGGGGATCAATGACACCGGGCATCACGATCTTGCCCGCCAGGTCGATCACCTCGGCCGCCGGGGGCATGACGTCCTCTGCGCCGATCCAGGCGATCTTTCCGTCCCGCACGCCGACGGCGGCGTCGAATACCTCTTCCGTGTTGGCGATCTTTCCGCCCTTGAGGATCAGATCCAGCTGTTCCATAAATCGCATCCTCCTTTTAGAATCGGAGTCCTTCCACAGGCGTTGGCAAGGGCACAATCGTACATTTCATCCAAGAAAACTGGATTTCGCTCTAATAACATTCTACATTCTTTCCAAAGAAAGAGAATTGTTTGCTTGCACAATTGTTTTCTGGGTTTTAGGGGAGTATAATGAAAAAACAGACTGGCAGTTTATATAAAAATACCGTAAAATCCATGTTTTATTTGATTGTGCCTGTGCACGATTGCCCTTTTACCCAAAAAAGGAGGTTGGATTTTGTGAGAATTGATCATGACCTTGCACAATATATCGTGGACTATAACAAGCAGATCGTCAGCTATCAGATCAACATCATGAATCCTGACGCGGTCATCATCGCCTCTACCAACCCCGCCAGGATCGGCCAGCACCATTTCGGCGCCCAGCAGGTGCGGGAGACCGGAGAGGCCTATATCATCGATGAGGACTCCGCCCCTCATTATAAGGACAGTGTTCCGGGCATCACCATGCCCATCCGCTTCCGGGATGAGCTGATCGGGATGTTGGGGATCGGAGCGGGCAAGAGCAGCCAGCTGGTGGGAAGGATCCTGCTGAGCACCACGGAACTGCTGGTGGAGCAGTCCTATATCCAAAATGTCATGAGCGCGGAAAAGCAGATCCGCAACGAGTTTCTTACTCTGATCCTGCGGGATCCCTGGCAGGCGAATGAGATCTACTTCCGCCATCAGCTGCAGCTGAACCACATGGACATCCGGCAGCGGTATTTTGTGTGCAGCGCCTCCATCAAGGATGGCTACTTTCTGGAGGAAAAAAAGGGCCTGGCCGAGACGGAGGCCCTCAACTATGAGCGCACTGTAAACCGTGTGATCAGCAACATTCAAAGCATGGTCTTTCCCCATGAGCCCATCACGGTCTACCAGGCGGGTATGCTTACCCTGCTGCTCCCCTGCGGAGAGGGGAGCGGCGAGCGGGAGCTGTGCGGCAAGGATTCCGACTATATGAAAAAGGTCACTGCCGCATTGCACCGGCTGTTCGGCGACACCTACCGGGTGGGGATCGGCGGCTGTGCCGCGGACATGACGAAGATCCACGAGCGCTATCAGAGCTCCATTTATGCCATCGATATGGCGCAAAAGCTGGATATGAGGGAGCAGGTGCTCTCCTTCGACGATGTGTATCTGGAATATGAGATGCTGCTGCTTCCGGAGCTGGAGCAGGAAAAGTTCTGCCGGGATATCCTCAAATCTCTTTTGGATCCCGCCAACGAGCTCTGGCTCCACACGCTGGACGTCTTCTTCCAGATGGACAGGGGCACGGCGCCCACCGCGGATAAGCTGTTCATCCACCGCAATACCCTGCTGTTCCGCCTGAAAAAGATCCAGAGCATGACGGGGCTGGATCCCCAATCCTTCGGAGATTCCATCAAGCTCTACGCCGCTCTGGCGCTCTGGAAATGCAGGAAAAGCCGCCCCGCCCCGGCGCCCGGACAGGGGAGCCTGTGAGCGCCGCCGGGAGAAAAGACGACAAAAAAGAGAAGGGGGGGGGGGGGGGGGGGGGGGGGG